>QNER01000916.1 GCA_003646175.1 Candidatus Parabeggiatoa sp. nov. 1 | reverse complement strand
TTGTTTGTAGAGACTTTGGATTTCAAAGTCGGTGAGGGCGCGGTTATAGATGCGGAGTTCATCTATGGCACCAGAAAAATAATCCGCATTGCGTGGTTTATAGTTACAATACCTATAGCCACTGCCAATTCTGATTAAATCAGAAGAATCAGCTATTTTTGAAAAATGGCTGCTTGGCACTGAAATCTTATTGCTACTTCCATTATTGTAATAAGTAGTAGTAGCGGAGTCTTTTTGACCATCAATGTATAAGGTCATTTCCCCCTTTTTAAAAATCCCAACCACAAAATGCCATTGTTCATCTTGAAGTACCTCCGCATGGCTGGTGTTCGTATTTGTTGGATCCGTATAGTTTCCACTACCTCCAATAGTCAGCATCGTCAATTTCGTTTTTCCCAGACGGAAACTGAAAGAGTGTCCCTTAAATGGCCGTGAACCATCCGGACACCAACCGCCTTGCTGTACGAGGGTACCACCCCCTACATTTTTTACCCAAGCCATTATGGTTAAAGCAGGGAACTTCGTAAAAACATAACTGTCGGAAATCACTATTTCACTTGTTTTACCGTCAAAACGATAGGCACTTCGATGCTTTCCTTTGATTAAGGTAGCTTTAACGGTGCCATGATGCCCATTCCCACTCGCATCATTGGCACTACCATCAAACGGATAATACGCCACCAACCCATCAGTCAAAGATAAGCGCATCTTCAAAGCTTGAATTTCAGCCTGTTGCGCTTGATTTTCCTTTTCAAGCTGTCCAATCCGTTGGAGTATATGCGTTAGACAACTGTGGAAGGTGCCACCCGTATCGGGATTGCAAGGATCATCAGCTGCCATCATTGGTGGCGCAAGTAACGTTAAAGTCGTAGCCAAAATGGCTGGTTTTTTCATCAAGTTCTCCTGATAAATAATAGTACAGCGAATTAGCGAAATAAACGAATTTATTTAAAGCTGATTACCAATCAACCTATTAATAAACAATGAATTTTAATCCTTAGTTGAATAAAATCATCCTATCGGGAATGAAGTCAATTCGCGTAATAGACGGTTGCAAAAAACATTTATCATTCCCAAATTTTGTTTGGAAATGCCAGTGGCACAGCGTAAAGTTAGGCGATTGATTAATCGTCAGAATCTTCAGAAAAGGGATTCACAACAACAAGATTGCAATCCTTAAAATCACGTTCATTCCTTGTCACCAACCTGAGTTCATGTACTTCCGCCGTTGCCGCAATAAGCATATCTGCTTGAGAACGGACTTTACCTTTCAGACTCAACTGTCCACGTATTTCACCAGCACGTTTCGCAATCTCTGCCGTTACCGGCAACACTTGACAATCATTGGCTAAAAACGCTTCAAACCATTTTAATATTTTAGCATTTGGCCGCCGAGTGAGACCAAAATAAATTTCATCGACTGTGATCACACTCAAATAAATGGTTGAAACATTGGCAGCCCATTCAATGACACCTTGATTGGGGAGCGGACGTGCCAATTCGCTCAAGATGTTCGTATCACAAAGATCATCAATATTCTGCGTTAATAAAGGCATTGTCACGGTCATAACGATTAGGCACCTCTATAAAGTAATTTTCTTCGATACACAATTGCCTCAATTCTTCAAAGGCATGAGCAATAGAACGTTTTTTCGGCCGTCTCAATCGCCAACGTTCAAATTCTTTAAACATTTGAGCATCAATGACAGTCGCAACGATCTGTTGTTCGTTAAAAACCACTTGCGGTTCTTGGGCAGCATGATGGAGTAGTTCTGAAAAATGCTGTTTTGCGCTTTCAATAGTCCAATTCATGGATTTTGATCCTCTCAATAAAAAAGATTGACCATAGGTGCAAAATAAATGATAACATCAAAAATGCTTATCTGCTTTCATGCCATAACCGGCTGTGTTAAGAAAGCCGCAGTGACCGAAAATGTCCGTTGTTTCATCAAGCTATCCTTGCAAATAGTACAACGGACGCAAGGCGTTAAATCCGTCAATCCGTTGTACTCACATTTAAGGTTGTTTGTAGAGACTTTGGATTTCTTTAGGAGTGAGGGCGCGGTTATAGATGCGGAGTTCATCCATTATGCCAGTTAAATTATAGTCTTTGCCTTTTTCACCTCCAAAATAGAGCGAACCACCTTTGATATCTTGAAGTGAAGAAGAAACTTCAAGTTCTTTTACCATTTCAGAATTGACGAAAATTTTGACAATCTTATTGTCAATGGTAACAACAAAATGTTGCCATTGATTATCCTGAACGTTATCTACACTATGATGTCCTAAGCACCCCCCTAAACACAACTCAAATTCACCATCTGTTTGAAAAAATGAAAAAGAGCGATGACTTATTGAAATTAAATTCGCATGTTTATTTTCTCGTTTTTGAACAAAAACCCATACAGAATAGGTTATTCCTTGAGCTAAATTAATAGAAATGGTTGATTGAATGTGACTGTCATTTCCATCAAATTGATAGGCACTCTCCGGATTCCCAAACCGATCCGCAGTCAATGTAGCTCCTTTGACGGTGCCATGATGCCCATTCCCACTCGCATCATTGGCATCACCATTAAACGGATAATACGCCACCAACCCATCAGTCAAAGCCCACCGCTTCAAGGCTTGGATTTCCGCCTGTTGCGCTCGATTTTCCTTTTCAAGCTGCCCAATCCGTTCGAGCATAAACGTTATACAACTGTGGAAGGTGCCACCCGTATCGGGATTGCAAGGCTCATCTGCTGCCATCATCGGTGGCGCAAGTAACATTAAAGTTGCCAAAATGGCTGGTTTTTTCATCAAGTTCTCCTTATAAATAGTACAGCGAATTAGCGAAATAAACGAATAGTAGTACAGCGAATTAGCGAAATAAACGAATAGTAGTACAGCGAATTAGCGAAATAAACGAATAATAGTACAGCGAATTAGCGAAATAAACGAATAATAGTACAGCGAATTAGCGAAATAAACGAATTTAATCAAGGCAAATGGTAAATCCGTTAAATCCGTCAATCCGTTGTACTTAATATTTAACGAAAAATTCTAAATCACAACCCTGAAGGGGTTGAATGTGAATAGCCCCAGGTGCAACCTGGGGGAGAAATAGAACCTTGGTATATTATTATTTGGGAGTTATCTTATGCTGTGAAAAAAATTCTACGTCTCAAACCGTCATAATGAACTACCATTTTGATGTTATTGGTATAGATAGAATGATTCCCGCCTTCACGTATAGTTTTTCAGATAAAGAATTTCAGTTAGAAACCTTCAAGGTTTTTTCAACGCTTTACGGTTTTGCCCTGTATATCAAATCCATTGATTTCAAAGTACTTCACTAATTCACGCCGCTTGACAGACATTTTCAATCTTCACGGGTACTTGTTCTATCAAACTGTTTCCTAATGGTATTTCTTGGTTTTGCTGATGATAGGCTAAAACCATTTCCTGGAGTGCATCTCTTAACATGGCACGGCATTCTTCAATATCCCAGCCTTCAGTAACAACTTCAGGCCATTCAATGACTTGCCCCATATAGCCAGAGTCACATGACATATTTGGCAGTGTAACTTTGTCGCATTTATTTGTCCTAGTGATTTAAAGCGGAAATATAAAGACGATCTCAGCCAACAGCTAAAGCAGTTGTCTGAAAGCGAAAAAGGCTAAAGCCGACTAACCCTCTTTGGTAGTGCCCTTTAGGGTTTGGCGCTTCGCACCCCCGCTTTTAGACAACGGCTTTAGCCGTTGGCGTTGGGGTGGTATCAATCCTTCCGCGATCCTGCACTGGTGATTTATCTTAATAACAACCTTATTCGTATTTTGAACCGCAAAAGTGATACTATCGCCAAAAAAGCGATAGCATCACGAAATACGGTAAAATTGAACCGCAAAAGTGATACTATCGCCAAAAAAGCGATAGCATCACGAAATACGGTAAAATTG
>QNER01000915.1 GCA_003646175.1 Candidatus Parabeggiatoa sp. nov. 1 | reverse complement strand
TTCTTCAGTACGCAATATTTTTAACGGATACTATCCCTGGGAAGGGATAGCATCCGTCGCGACTTTAAATTTCTAAATTTCTCAATTCCCAATTCCCAAGAAATCTACTTTTCTTCAGTACGCACCAAATTTGCCAAAATCATTTCTGTCAAAAGGAGTGCCTTTCTATTTGAGTGATAAACCCAGAACATGGCACAATCCAATCCTTTATTATAAGCAATCCTTGTAGTTCTAGTATCGGGAAAATCGAAATGCGCCTGTCAAAAATGGTGTCACCCATTTAGCCTATTTTTACGGCAACGGGGGTTTTGGGGTTTGATGGTACACATGACTAAATCATAACTCCCTAAATCATAAAGATCTGAGTGTCATGAAAGTTCTAAATCCGTCATTTGAGTGTTGGCTAATTTTCTTCTTTATATGAATGAGCCGCGCTTTAGTGCTTCCTTTGAATCATACCAAACGGCATCTACAAAATTCTGCATTTCTTCGACAAAACGCCACATCACATCTTTGGCAATTGGAAAATCTTTATGTTGTTTTTCAATTTCTTTTATAATAGAACGTTTATTGGCAGGAAGTCGTTTTGCCTTTCTCAGTAAAAATACGTTATCAATTTCTGTCAGCCGACAATCTTCTGGTAACATATCAAGGTATTCAACGAGTGCGTAATATTTAGCAATTGGACAACCTTGCTTTAAACGACTTGCTGTACCTGCACATTCTTGAAACATGGTTTTATCATAATTAACCTTGATTTCAGCCGCAAATACAGATAAATATAATTGGCCTGAAGTCGTTAATTCATTTTCAAAATGCGATGACGCAGAAAATTGATAATGTATTGTTTTGCCTAAGGTAAAATCTTGATCTTTTTCTTTCAGAACAATGGATGGATTTTGATTTAATGATGCAATACCAGTTGGGCGAAAACTAAGAGACATAAACGCTGTATGAGGACCACAGTCAATCTGAAAATCGGTTGGCAATCCATTAACAATGCGATTATCTACTAAATAAATAAGAAATTCTTCTAAAACCGAATTATCAAGTTTCAATTGGCCTTTTTGTCTTTTAAGAAAGGCTGAACTTCGCTTGCCGATTATGTCAACTTCTAAAAAATCCTTATAGTTATTTAACAAGTCAACCATTTGATAAACGCGCTTTTGACCCATTGAGTCGAGATGTTTTATGGAATTAACCCAATCGTAATATCTTTCAAGCGTTTCCTCTAAAAGTCGTTTGTCATCTTGGCATTTTGGGTTAGATATAGCGGCTTTAAGCTTATCGTAATGTGGTGTTAAACTCATTGTTTACTCCTGTACTTAAAAAGAGGGGAACCTGTCACTTTATTAACGGAATCTATCGCTTTCAGTAAATCTTCTTTAGATTCAGTCGGGGTACGAAAAATGGCATCTGTTAAATGAGAATGAGCAACAGAACGAGCGATATCATCAGTTTTCTCTACAGAAGCGTTAGGTTGTAAAACGAGAATGTCTTCATATATCGTTGTGCCAAATTTATTACGGAAATGTCTTTCATTTTTATGGACAACATTAAAAATACCCGTTTGTTTACAAATATCTATAATTAGATTGCCATTAAAGAAAGGCGTTTTTTTGACATTTGATTCGCGCCCAACCACCATAATAGCAACACCCTCCTTGCTCAATGCTTTTTGCATCGCATTTAAAGTTTGGGCCATATCGATACTATATTGAATGACGGTTAGAAAACGGTTACCTCGATTTTTTCGGTTTGAGCCAAATTCTGATTGGGCTACCTCCAGAATATCAAAATCAAGCAATTCCATAATCATTCTATGATTTTGATGATAATTAAATACATTGATATAAGGTGGACTCGTTATGATTAAATCTATTTTACGTTCAATCGGCTGAGAAAGATTTCTGGCATCACATAATAAAGCTGAAATATTCGCTTTATTTTCTGGGAGCGAAAACAGAAAAGAAGATATTCCGTCATAAGCTTTATGCCATGCATGCTCAATCGTTAACTTTTTACAGTTCTCCATTTTAAAGAGAATATTTAACATAAAAACCAGTTCATGCTTGCTCAAATGAGACTCAAATAGTCTTTTGGCAAATTGTATTAAATTTTGATAGGCTAAACGATAATTTGAAGCGTGTTCTTTTTGATAAAGAGGACGATTAAGCGGTAATCCGGTTGGGATTGCTTGAAGTATTTTTTGACAGAAATGCCACTTGTCAGAAAAAGTCAAGGTGCTGATTTCAAAGAATTTTGACATGGCATAAGCCGACGGATTGATCTCGCAACCAATGGCATCAAGTCCTCGTTTTTTACATTCTAATAAAACCGTTCCACAGCCGGAAAAAGGATCCGCGACTAAAAAGTGAGGCTTGGCATGAAAATCCAGAAAATAGCCAATTAATTCCGGGGTAAATTGCCCACGCCAAAAAAAAGGATTGCTGATGCTTTTATTGTCAACATTTAATTTATTTGAGCTATACATTAGTTTCCTATCTCAGGTTCCGTTTCCCTATTGATTAGTTTGTAGTTTGTAGGGTGGGTAAGCGGGCCCGCAGGTACTCATTCGATATCGAGAACATACAGCCCGCTTGCCCACCTCACTTGAAGACAGACACGCAACGAAACATCAGGAACAAACTATTATTTTTCCAAGATAATTGAAGGGTGCCAAATCCTTAAATCAAAAGTGGTGTCACCCATTTAGTGGGCAAGCGGGCGTTAAGATTGGAGGCAATGTTTGAGATCGTTCTGACAGCGATCCCACCCTACGAAGATAACCCTATTTCTCGAACCGACCTTTTTTTCTCAACAGCCTAAGTTTGATGGTACATATGACTAAATCATAACTCCCTAAATCATAAAGATCATGTAGCATTTGGTGGGCGCATTCCTATTTTCACAGATAAGTACTTTGGCTCCTCGAAATAAACGGATAGTGCTTAATCTATCACGATGCACCAATAGTTATTTTTAAAGCTTTCAATGGTGATATGATTCAGTTTCAGGTTTTTGGTTGGAAATGAATTGGAAATTATAAATTGACTGTTATCCCTCGCTTTTTTCGTGCAAGGTTCGCCTGGAACGAATGGTTAGTGCCTGAACGAAAACCCTTTGCTTTAGCCATAACGGATAGTATCCCTCGAAGGGATGCTATCCGTGAAGTTCTTGTTGTTTTTGCTTTGAAATCACTTTAGCGTTCTATATCCCAGTTCTACGGCAGACTGCCCACAAATATCAAAAATCGCTTGTAAATCATTGGCATCAAGTACCTCACGTTTGTGTCTAACCGTCGAAGCCGTTATTTTTTCATTGCAACGTAATGGCGGCGCGTTAGGCATTTGCCGTAGGATCGTTTGTAAAACAGTGACGGGTTGCTGCACTAACTCTTCGTAACGCACTATGATAAGTTGATGAGCATTGTTTAATAAACATTCTGCTAAATAACGCCATAATAACGCCCGTTTTAAAGCCTCTTCAGGCGTTGCGGCAATTTCTGCTAAACGGTGACGTTGCCATCCCGCCAAAAAGGGATCATTAACATGTCCTACTGGAAATTCTCCCACCTTCGCCTCCCTTAGATGCGGAAAAGTGGCTTTCCATGAAGCAATCGTATCTACAGGATGCCGCACACAAGCGATGATTGGCGCGTATGGTAAAACCGGTTTTAATTGGGGCAGTCGTGCCATATAAGCCAGAGTGTTTTTAGTACCCAGCAAAAAATCAGGACGACTCACCGGTGGGCAGTAATGGGTTTGAGTATCAATGATGGCGGTATCTTCAATAAGTTGCCCATTAAGTTGTTTATTTTCAATCGGTTGCCCATCTAATATATCGCGCCGTAATTCCTGATAAAAAGTCGCTACTCGCCAAGGGTATAAATCATTAGTCAAAGGATCGAATATCTGCGTCGGCTCATTAATAACCACGCAAT
>QNER01000914.1 GCA_003646175.1 Candidatus Parabeggiatoa sp. nov. 1 | reverse complement strand
GGACAGTCACAATCTGCGGGTAGCGTTCCTTCAAACGTTCATAAAATTCAGGCAGATGTCCTGTCACAATAATTATTTTTTGGATACCACAGTGCTGAAGCCGTTCAATAGACTCTTCAATAATAGGTTGACTTCCAAACTGTAGAAATCCTTTGGGGATTGATTGACCCATTTCATTAAGCCTAGCACCCATGCCGGCTGCTAATATAACGGCTGTTTGTATTTTCATATTTTCATAAATAGGGCGACATTTCAAGCTTAGATGCTGATAAATCAAGGTACCGTAATAGCGGCGGCAAGGTTTCGCATGTCAACGATTCCGTTTTCGGAGAAATTTGTGGTTTGTGTAACTTGATATGCACGACACAAATCTGAATAAATCTCCCTGAACAAATTTTCCCAACCCACTTGACTCGAATCAACATAATTCCAGAGTCCTACTCTGTCTTCTCGCAGTTTAGACAAGCCTTGCAAAGAAGATTTAAACTCATCTCTCTCCATACGGGAGAGGAGAAAGCTGAAATAACTTGTCAAATCTTCCATTAAATCAACGCGTTGTATGATTTTCAAAATCCTCCGGTAGCTACCCGCCTTTTTTCTTAACTTCATGGATACCAAAGTGCCACATAATACAAAAATGCCATGACGCATTTTCACCCCAGCCATTACACAGGCCTTTTCAAACTCATGCTCTGAGCGACTACACAACTCACTCCCTTTCGGCATCAATAAAGAAAACTGAAATAATGAATGAGCCAAACCTTTTAAAAAAGCTGGCTTGTAAAAATAGGCCCTCGTAAATCCAGAAGATAAAAACTCAAATAGGTTATCCACCACAGAGCCTATCATTAGTTGGTTTTTCGTTGTCACAGAGTCATCCAACTTCAGATATTCTATAACGTTAAACTTAGAAATCAATTCACCTAAGCCACTTATCACAAATTCATAAGGCATTTTTTTTTAAATGGAATAGATGCCATAAACCTGTAAAGGTATTTTGGAAGAAAGCGTGACATAAGACCCCACTCCCGAAGGTAAAGAAGAACACCCCGAAGCAAATCCATCATTGGAAAGAAATATGGGGGAAACCACCAAATCACAATCTTTCTTTGCACAAACCAGCTTCAAGAAGTCTATCAAACGACCCCCGCCAAATACCAAAAACGTTTTTTGTGTTTCAAAACGACCCACACAGTTGTTGATATCTGCTAACGTCAAAAAAGATTCCATGATACGGTAAGGGAGTCCACTATTCAAAACCGCGTTTTGGATATCTCTATACTGTCCCTCCCTAGTGCAAGAAAGCGGAAGTTTCCAGACCACAGGAAAACAGAGGCAACCATAAAGGATTGCCCCTACAAGAACAATCGATATTGTAGGGGCAATCCCACGCGCAAGCCCGCATCGAAGGGGTGGCATGGGTATTTCCGCTTTCGTGTACTAGTCACTAAGCTACGGCTTAATACAATCTCATCGATACACTGTTCCTTAAAAATAAACGTTAAAGAATCAGGCACCGAACCTGATAAAAAAGTTAATTAATTCCGTCAGTTATTTATTTCACCCAAAAAACTTCCTAAATTTTGAACAAATAGTGCCTAACTCATTTTTTGGAGCTGCCAAGAAAACAGATTGCCTAAAAGGAGGAGTCAATAAATCACCTACTTTGACAGGTAAGTGATTTAAAGGATTCACCATATCGATTCCTACCTTATCCATTAATAAACTAGAAGGACCTATGTCCCATATAAAAATATTGTCACTGAAATAAGCGGCCAAGAAACCTTCTAACATCAACTTGAATCTATAGATTGCACAATCAGGAACAACCACGAAAGTCAACCCTAATTCCGATTCAATAAAATTTTCCATGGCAGAATAATCTTTTAAAAGATAAGAAAACTGTGAAGTGACAGAACAGTTAGACTCCCAACTTTTAGGAGAGTCTATCCGCTTATGATATTGGTTGTAAACTCCGTCAATATCATAAAAAGCATATATTAATTGATTAAAGGCGGGGTAATAATTACACCCAAAAAGGAATTCCCCCTCTGTACAAATTCCCAAAGAAATTCCAAAAGTCTTTTCACCCTTTAAATAAGGTTTGGTTCCATCTAAAGGATCAATAACGACATAATATTTTGAATTTGTAGAATTTTTGGAATGATACTCTTCGGTAATAAATGAAAACTCATCTGAATGGAAATGAGAATTAAAGAATTCTATTAAACGCCGTTCAGACTCTAAATCCACTTCTGAAAAAACTTCGTTACCGAGCCATGCTTCTTCGATACCCTTGTTGGACGATTTTGATTGAGTCTGCACACTCCCCTGATTTTTCAATTGATAATCACCAATTTCAAACAAAAGAGTTATCAAATCATCTAAATGAGACTTCAATTTCTCTAACATGTTAACTCATTAACACTCATTGTGATTTTTATATGACACGGAAATTGGGAATCGGGAATTAAAAGAATTATAATTCATACACTTTAGGTTGTTATTGACTTAAAACCCCATTTCCTATTCCCTATTCCCAATTAAAAAGATGGTAGTCCTACATAAGTCGTGATAATGCAGAAACAAACGGATACTATCGGTGGAAAGGGATAGCATCCGTAAAATCACTACACATAAAGGACTATCAAAAAGATTACCTCGTAATTACCCTTTTAATACCTCCCAATTCTTGTAAAAATACTGAACCCCAGAGCCTAAATAGAAAAAAAGCATAACCAACACGAATGCTATCCGCACATGGTCAAATAAATTTAACGACGGATACTGAAAAAGCATATATAAAAAAACATACGAAAGTATAAACCCCCAAGCATAAAGCATAAGCTTTTTATATTCCCAATCATAAGTAAACAAAGTTGGGAATAGGTAAACCATAAAAATGGCTAAACCGACTAAAGAAAAAACATAAATCCCGATAGAATCTGTATACTGCAAAAAATACAAAGTTGGAAACAGAAAATAACATAGTTCTGCTTTTGTCTTGCCAAAATTAGAAGGAAACAAGTTTATACCTTTTAATTGAGCTAATTGACGCAAAAAAGTCACCAAAGTATCTCTGAATGCAATAATAAAAGCCACCCAAAGTGGAAGAATATCAATATGAGCTAACATAAGTAAAAAAGCGAGAATAGAAATATGATCCACAACCGGATATAGAAAACCACCGATAGTCGTTTTCATATTATATTTTTGTGCAATATAACCATCCACAGAATCAAAAACAAAAATAAGCACAAAAATAAACACAATGATAGAACGAACCCACTCTAACTCAACAAGAAACCATAAAAAGAAAAAAGGGATTACCATAGCCAACCGAATGAGCGTAATCTGATTTGGGGTAAGCAGAGGACGAGATATAGACATTATTAGTTCTCCTTAAATAGCTTGACAATGTCATATTAGCCCGCCTCTTACTCGAAATGTGACATTGCCAAGATAGTGTCTGAACGAAAAACATTTGCCGTCTGTGAACTCAGTGTTCTTAATTTAGCAGATTGCTTTTAATCTCTGCAATCATCTGGGTGTTTTAAGAAGCCACATCAGGCAAGGCCATAAGAAGATTTACCCAGACTTTTAATCACAATGAGATTCTCATATTGCTACAATATTTACGCATTTATGAGACGGTTATTTTCAGTCATAACAGCCGAAACGTTTTGTCCCGTGAGCGGGACTGACGCAAAAGTTGGAGCAAAGATTGGACTCCTAAAAACATACCTATCACCCACATTTCAGGACGACCCAACATTTTTATCTGAAGGCCAGTAGATTAAGTGGTTGGCTTTTCGGCAATAATCAATGCAAGATGCGTCGGCAAAGGAATCTGTTTTGGATTGGTGAAACCTGCCTCGGTGAGCCATGACGCAACTTCGTCTCCTTTCCGATCACCCGCATTTGGCGCAAATGCGATAAGAACATATAAATCCATCATC
>QNER01000913.1 GCA_003646175.1 Candidatus Parabeggiatoa sp. nov. 1 | reverse complement strand
GAATGATATCCTAGGGCGTTGCCCTAGGCTAGTATGTCAGCCCCAGAAAGGGGCAAAGCAGCGTCAGGCTTATTTCCGGACAACTCTAATGTTATACGAACTTAGTGTTTGCTGTACTAGTTGCAAACATAGTCCCGCAAAATTATACCTACAACGATTTATTTCAGTCAGTCATTTTTATCCGTTTATTTCGCGTATCCGTTGTACTAATCCCTATCCGTAAAAATGGGAATGCACCCTACATAATAACTACTCTCCTATCAGTCGATCTTTGACCAAATCAGGGTTATAAAAAGAAGCATTATTCCTCAATTCAGTTCCTCTAAACCGGATAGAAAGTTTTTGCCCACCCTTATTAGAGGCCGTGAAAAAACCCGTCGGAATAACCGTGACCCACTCACCCTCTTTAAAAACCATCATCCGAGCAATTTGCGTTTTGGTTTCAGTATCCCATAAAAAAATACCATCATTGCCCGCGGACAGAATGCGCCTCCCATCCGGCGAAAAACTCACCGCATAAACATCATCAGAATGCCCTTTAAAAGTATGTAACGTTTTACCATTGTTGATATTCCAAAGCCGCACCGTATTATCTCGACTGCCCGATAGCACAAAACGTCCATCCGGGGAAACGTCTACTGACCACACAGAATCAGAATGCCCATAAAAAGTCCGCTCAACCCTGCCACGATTAACATCCCAAAGTCGTACTGTCTTATCCGATTGACCCGAAATAATCCGATTGTGGCGGTTAGGCACAAAAGTCACAGAACGAAAATACGCTGAACCCCTAAAGGTTTGCAAAAGTTGGCCCGTGTCTCGATCCCATAGACGCATTTTATCGTCTTTACTGCCAGCTAAGATAGAATAACCATCCGGGGAAAAAACCGCCGACAACACAGAACCCCTACTTCTAAATTTACGTATAAACCGATGACGATCATTATCCCATAACCGCACCGCTTTTTGATCACCCGATAACACATAATGCCCATTGGCGGAAAAACCGACAGTTCTGACAATCCCCCGATGTCCTCGGTAAGTGTGCAAAAGTCTACCCGTGTGCACATCCCAAAGTCGCATGGTTTGATCGCGGCTGCCCGACAGCGCGTATTGACCATTTGGAGAAAAACTCACTGAACTCACTATATCATAATGCCCATAAAAAGTCCGTTTAAGTTCACCGCTGCGGCTATCCCATAACCAAAGTTTACTACCTTGCCCGCCCGACAGTATATAGCGGCCATCCGGGGAAAATGCGATGGAACTGATTTTGTGAATTTTGGTCCTATCCTTTGGATACCCCCTGACTGGTTGTGCGGAATAAGAACCCACCGACGGATAAGGATCCAACGGCGCATCCAGTTCTTGATCACTTTGCAAATCAATTTGCTGTTTAAATACCAAATAACGACCACCGATTTCTTTTTCAACTTGCACAGTGTAGCGGCCTGCCGGCAATTCTACCCGTTTCCTCCTATTTTGAATAATGCCATGGTTTCTGCCATTAATCAGTAGCGTGGCGCGATCTTTATTGGTCATCACCGTCAATACTTTTGGACAGGAGCCAAAATAAAATGGAGATCTTAATGAGTATTGCGTGTAAGGTAATTGAACACCACCACTGGCATTTTTGACGGCCGCACGGACTTGTCTAAATATATTTCTTAAGCGTGTGCATTTTTGTGCAGCCGTGTTGAACGCATTAACTAACTGTTCAGCATATAAACTGTGATTGGTATGCCACTGATCCACAACGGTTTGATTTTCAAGTGTCGGGTACGCAATAATCCAATGGTTTGAGTGTTTAACCCTTCTTAACCCCCCGTTACCGCCATAATAAGGATTATCACGGCTGGCATCTAAAATAATAATATTAACTTTATTGTTAGCCCCATTCAATCTATCCAACAGTGTTTGCACTGGAAACGCTTGTTGCTTGACATTAATTTCATCCAAAATATTATTATTGTCAATAGGTAATAAATAATTTCTTTGTTCCCACCTTTCAGTGATTTGCGTACCATGCCCACTGAAATAAAATAGCCCGACACCGCCCTGTTGTTTTAAACAATCGCTAAATTTTTTGGTATAACGATTGAGATCATTAGAATTTAAATCAGTTTTGTGAATAACTTCAAAGCCGAGGTTTTTCAGAGTACGCGCCATATAAGCGGCATCATTGATAGCGTGCTTAAGTCTACCATTTTGATATTCGCCATTACCTATTACCAAAGCCACCGACACACCAGTCACATTTTTGAGATTGGGTAAGTCACACTCGGCATGGAGAGATTGGAAACTCAGGCTGAGTAATAAACAAAATAAATAGAAAACTGTGCGTAAAACATTGTGATGGTACATGTTGTGTATCATTGCTATTTTTATTCTTTGTAGGGTGGTGAGGGCTTTTGTTGCCCACCTATTTTTATTCTTTGTAGCCCACCACGGGTTTTTGTTGCCCACCATTCTCCTATTTTTATTCCAAATGGGGGGATGGTGGGCAAGATGGTGGGCAAGCGGGCGGTGAAATCTGGATTTATATTGAGTTCATTGTCGCCCGCTTACCCACCCTACGAAATCAAAGTTTTGTAGCCCACCACGGGTTTTTGTAGCCCACCATTCCTACTTTTTCAAGTTTTCCCAAAAATCGGATTTCTTTACAACAACGGTGCATTTTTTATGCACAGGGCAAAACCTTCAAGGTTTCCAAAACCTTGAAGGTTTCTAACTGATTATAAGTCCTTAAGGCGTTGTGCATCCCCCCAAACAATAATCCACAGCTAATGTGGACTCATACCATGGGTGTTGTGTATTACCACTTTCCTGTGCAACCGGATCATAGACTTCCATAAACACATCGACGACGAGTTTATGTTTTCCCTCCCGCATTTTAGCGAGCAAGTGTCCAGTGTATAACCCGTTGCGTTTTCCACCATCATCCGCCACTTCATTGTCACTGGCTGCAAATGCAATCACAGCCCCCAGTTTTTCGGGCGTGGCAGGGGGCGGATTCTCTCGTGCTAAACCACGCTTGCCGCTTTTGCCGCTATCCTCGTAGGGATTATCACGGCAAGCATCCGCGATAATAATATTCACGCCATTGTGCGTTTTTTCCAACGGTTCCACAATTTCCTGTTTCACGCCCACGGCTTTGTGTCTCAAATCATGTTCCGTCTTGATTCTGCCATTATCGGTGGGAATCAGGTAATTATCATTTCTACTGGAGCGAGCACCATGCCCCGAATAATAAAGCAGCCCCACTTTTTCGGTAGCCGATCCCGGGGTATCAACCAAAAGTTGGCGAAAATCACCGATCACCGTTTTCATTTCCTGATAATTTAAATCGGTGGCACGCGTGACATGAAACCCCATTTCATTAGCGAGGATATTAGCCATATCAACGGCATCATTGTATGGATTATCTAACGGCTTATGGTTATAGCTGCTGTTGCCTATTACCAACGCCTTCTGCGGGCTACTGCGATCACCCAGTTCTGCAATTTCAGATTTCCGAATTACCGATTCCCGCTTTGATTGCGTTTGTGAATGCGGCTGTGGCACTGGCTGCTCATTTTGCGATGTGAATTGTGTCGGCAACTGAATTGACTGGTTACCCGCACAGCCGCTGACAAGCAGCGCGGTAAAAAACAAAGTCAGTATTTTTTGCATAAGGCATACCTCCTTAGTCAAGTTGATAAAATAATATTGAAAGTATAACAGATTTACGGAAAAAACGGATTTATTTTTTGAAAGCGGAAGTGACTCAATATTTTTCACCTTTTTCAACGGAACAAAGTAAAAAATCATGGGAAATTATAATCCTTCCGTGTTAAGCGCGTTAAAGTGAGCAAAAACATTAGCCTCGAAAGGCTCTGTACAGGACAAAAATTCCCCTGAAAGGGGATAACATACTAGCCTAGGGCAACGCCCTAGGATTGATTGGTTAGAATTTTAGCCCT
>QNER01000912.1 GCA_003646175.1 Candidatus Parabeggiatoa sp. nov. 1 | reverse complement strand
GATGTCAAAGACATTGCGCTGGCAACCTTGCGTCATCGCATTGCTTTGGCACCCGAAATGGAAATTGAAGGGCATGATGTGGATACAGTGTTGAAGGCGGTGTTGAGTAAAGTGGATGCGCCCAGAATATAAACGTATTTTGGTACGCCCTAAATAGGATTTATTAGACATTATCGGAAATAAAAAAGTTCCGTAGGGTGGGCAACGTCTTTTTGTTGCCCACCTCATCCCGGAAATCAACGCATTCATCTCAGTTCCGTAGGGTGGGCAACGTCTTTTTGTTGCCCACCTCATCCCTAATCCCAGAAATCAACGAATTAAAACAACCAACGAATTTATTGGGCAGCGCAGGAGTCCAAACTTTAGTTTGGGCGAGTTTTGATTTTAAAAACACAGTAATTAATACCATGTCAACAACCACTATTTTACGCAACGGGATATCTACACTACTTAACAGTGCCATCGTAGAAATTCTCGCCGGTGTCACTGATACCGAAAAAGCCGTTGATTTACTGAAAGAAAATTTTACGTTCACCGCCGATGAAATGGCTAAGACTTTTGAACAGAGTTATGGACTGCTTGAGCAAGTGATGGCTCGCTTATATTTATCACCCCAAATCAAACCGCGTGATGAATTAACGCAACACAACTCTGCCAATCTGGCGTTGATAGGAAAGGCACTGCAATTAACCACAAGCACTTGACTGTGGGTTTGTGGATTTATCTAAGCAAGAAGCGGCTATTTTGTCGCTCCCTAAATCTTTAAAGGAGGTATAGATGGACAATAGAAAATGGTGGAATCAATTGGATGACAATTGGAAAACGGTTTTCAAGAAGACGATTGAAATCGAAGCGGAACCGACTGACAGTGATTTAGAGAGAATATTTAATTTGCATAAATTGGATTGCAGTTTTAATCGTAGCATCCACGATTTAGAACCGCTACGCGCTTTGACAAACTTGCAGACATTGAATTGCAGTTTTAATGACATCAGCGATTTAGAATCGCTACGTGCTTTGACGAACTTGCAGGTATTGGATTGCAGTGAAAATCAACTCAGCGATTTAGAACCGCTACGCGCATTGACGAACTTGGAAAAATTGTATTGCCATTCTAATAAACTCAGCGATTTAGAACCGCTACGCGCATTGACGAACTTGCAGGTATTGAGTTTTAGTGGTCATTGGGATAATAAAGGAAAAGTCTCTAGTTTAGAACCGCTACGCGCATTGACGAACTTGCAGGTATTGCATTGCGATTCAAATCAACTCAGCGATTTAGAACCGCTTTGCTCATTGACGAACTTGCAGGTATTGCATTGCCATAAAAATCAACTCAGCGATTTAGAACCGCTTTGCTCATTGACGAACTTGCAGGTTTTGTATTGCGGGGATAATCAACTCAGCAATTTAGAACCGCTACGCGCATTGACGAACTTGCAGGTATTGTATTGCAGTGAAAATCAACTCAGCGATTTAAAACCGCTTTGCTCATTGACGAACTTGCAGAAATTGGATTGCAGTGAAAATCAACTCAGCGATTTAAAACCGCTAAGCACTTTGACTAACTTGCAAACATTGTATTGCGAAGGAAATAAAATTAGTTTGTGGAATATAAGGAAATTTAAAAAAGCAGTGCCTAACTGTGAAGTTGAGGAAAAAATATGGTAACACGTAATGTCTGAATCAGGATTTACAAAATTAACATTTTTTCAGAATGGTTGGTAAAGTTTTTATTCTGTTAATTCTAAAATCCGGCCAATTCTGATTCAGACAATTGTTCATTCAATCACAATACCGCGAATTGATGGAGTACAGCTAATTACTTGGATAAACGAATTAAAACATCCCCAAGCCGGCATGTTTCTCATTGATTGAGAATCTCTGAACTAACTTATCTTTCGTGGCTATTTGAGAACCATCCACGTCTCATAAAAGCGCATTATGCTTTATTCGTTTATCCACGTAATTCGCTGTACTCAATTCGCTGTACTCTTCGGACTAAACGGATTGATTTAGGAGTGTTTTGGTTTTATCCGTATAACGCAACGTACCCCTAAACAAGCAATCAATGTGTAATACAATATCCCCATGATTAAAAGCTTCATCCATAAAGGCCTGGAACTATTCTACCGCACTGGTAGTACGTCAGGCATTCAAGCGAAACATGCCGCACGATTAAGATTGATCCTCTCCAACCTCGATCAAGCAGAAGAACCACAAGACATGGATTTGCCCGGCCTTGCATTGCATGAATTGAAAGGTAGTCGCAAGGAGACTTGGGTGGTGAAAGCCAGCGGCAATTGGCGCGTGACATTCCGCTTTATTGGGCCTGATGCCGAAGTTGTGAATTACGAAGATTACCACTGAAGAGGTGAAAGAATGAGTATGTATAATCCGGCCCATCCGGGCGAAATTCTTAAGGAACTGGTGATTGAACCTCTGGGATTGTCTATCAAAGAAATGGCCTATCATCTAGGGATTAATCGAGAAACGCTTTCTAAAATACTCAGCGAGCGCAGTGCAATCACGCCAGAAATCGCGTTACGACTTGAAATGACATTAGGCAAGCCCAATGCAGCACACTGGTTAAGGCTACAAAACGCCTTTGATCTTTGGCAAGCCCGACAGCATTCGACTGATATTCATGTGATACCCTTTGACTTAGGTAATATGGGTCATATGTTACCCGCAACCTCCTGATACGACGTTTGAACAGTGATTGCGGTGATTTATATTCTTAAATGTTTTTCAATTCTGATTCTGACAATTGTTCATTCAATCAGAGTACCCAGAATTAGATTGAGTACAACGGATACGCGAAATAAACGGATAGTATCAGGGAGGGATTAGGTTTATTCGTTGATTTCGTTAATTCGTTATCAACACAAGCACAACGGATTTGCCGATTAAACAAATTGATTTGGGCAGGGTTGGGTTTTATCCGTTTTTTTCGTGTATCCGTTGTACTTATTTTGTCAATTCTTAAATGTCTTTCAATTCTGATTCTGACAATTGTTCAATCAGAGTACACGAATTGATAAAGTACAACTTTTTCCCGAAATAAACAAATGGAGCAGGGAGGGATTAGGTTTTATTTTGAGAAAAACACGCAACCTACCCCTGGGCGGGTCATTGAAACCTGTCAGCATCGGTTAGCTGCTTATGAGAGTTCATATTAGGAGTTAGAAAAGATGGATAAAGACAAACAAGCAAAGCTCACCTCAAAAGGCTGGAAAATAGGCACCGTTGAGGAATTTTTAGACTTAACCCCCGCCGAAGCCACCTATATTGAATTAAGACTCGCGCTCAGTGAAAATCTGAAACAACGTCGCACCCAACAACAACTGACATCGCACCAATTCGCACAACGACTCAACGCTAACCCTTCCCAAATAGAACAATTAGAAACGGGAGATGCGTCAGTCACACTTGATTTCTTAATACGTTCATTGCTAACACTTGGCGCAACCGTTAAGGAATTGGCGGATATTATGGTTCACTCTCAAGAGTTTGCGAGTCATCCGAGTTAACCCAACTCGTTTTGGAGGTTTAACGATGACAGTCTACCCATACACCAAAGCCCAACAAAATTTTGATAAACTTTTAGAACAAGCTTATCAAGAGGGCGAAGTACAAATTCAAGGCCCAGATGGCATCATGTTTAGAGTCAAGCCAGTGCCTAAAAACCATTCTCCTTTCGATGTGGAAGGTGTTAATGTCGGTATTAGCCGCGATGAGATAGTGGAATGTATCCGTGAAGGGCGAAGTTCTTCATTGCCAGAGACGATTAAGAAATCCTGCAAATTCTGATTCTGACAATGGTTCATTCAATCAGAGTACCCAGAATTAGATTGAGTACAACGGATACGCGAAATAAGCGGATAATATCATGGATGAATTATGTTTATTTGTTGATTTCTGAAGTACAACGATTTAGGGGGTTGGTTTTATCCGTTTTTTTCG
>QNER01000911.1 GCA_003646175.1 Candidatus Parabeggiatoa sp. nov. 1 | reverse complement strand
GCCCCTGAAAGGGGCTGACATACTAGCCTAGGGCAACGCCCTAGGATATCATTCAATGAGGTGCCTAGCCCTGAAAGGGCGAGACATATGTTTCGCCCTTTCAGGGCTGAAATTCTAAACCCAGAAATCCTAGGGCGTTGCCCTAGGCTAGTATGTCAGCCCCTTTCAGGGGCAAAGCAATCTAAAAAAGTCTTATGCGAACTTAGTGATTGCTGTACTAGTCCAAGATAAATCTTGGATTCCTGTTATATATGTAACGGCCGTTCGTTATTCGCGATTTGAATATTTTTCATGGCCGTTAAATTGTAACGGCCGTTCGTTATTCGCGATTTGAATTTTTACCCAGGGCGTTGTCCTGGGCTGGTATGTTTACCCCTTGGGGCAGCCGATGATAACAACCACAAGGGATTGCCCCTACGAATCGTCATGTAGAAGCAATCCTTTATTATAAACAATCCTTGTAGTTATCCTTTACTATATATAATTCCTGTCGTTATTGTTTAGGAACGAATTAATGAAAAAAACAGCACTTATTTGTGGTATATCGGGCCAAGATGGAAGCTATCTGGCTGAATTTCTTATAAAAAAGGGTTATCAAGTCTTTGGCACTTCACGAGATGCCCAGAGTTCTTCTTTTCAAAACTTGGTTCGGTTAGGTATCCGCGATCAAGTCGAATTGGAATCCATGTCTCTCATTGAGTTTCGCAGTGTGCTTCAAATACTGACAAAAATTCAGCCCGATGAAATATACAATTTGGCGAGCCAAAGTTCTGTCGGTTTATCATTTGAGCAACCCGTGGAAACATTGGAAGGTATAATGATTGGCACTTTGAATTTATTGGAAGCTATTCGATTTACAGGAACCGATATCAAGTTGTACAATGCAGCTTCTAGTGAGTGTTTTGGAAATGTGACTGGTGGAATGGCAGATGAAAATACACCTTTTCGTCCTCAAAGCCCTTATGCAGTCGCTAAGGCTGCCGCATTTTGGGAGGTTGCTAATTATAGAGAAGCTTATGGCTTGTTTGCTTGTTCAGGTATTTTATATAATCATGAATCTCCGTTGCGCCCAGAACGCTTTGTCACGCAAAAGATTGTGATCGCTGCTTGCCGTATTGCTTCTTTTCATCAACAGGAAAAACTTCATTTGGGGAATGTTTCAATTAAACGAGATTGGGGGTGGGCGCCAGAATATGTTGAGGCAATGTACTTGATGTTACAACAAAGCAAACCGAATGATTATGTGATAAGTACCGGTGAATCTTATTCGCTGGAAGCGTTTGTGGAAAGTGTGTTTTCAGAAGTCGATTTGAATTGGCAGGAACATGTCGTGACAGATGCCAGTTTGTATAGAGCAACTGATATTGCTGAATGTCGGGGAAATCCGGCTAAAGCTTTGAGCGATTTAGGGTGGCAGGCAACTTTTAAAATGCCTGATGTCGCTAAGATGATGGTAAAAGCCAGAAAAAGGAGTCCAAACTTTAGTTTGGCAAACCCAAGCTAAAGCTTGGACTCCGGCCAAAATAGATTAATTTTTTATTTCAATTAATTTTTTAAATGTTTATTGTTTAAGGAGTATGTATGAATAAACAAGCACTTATTACCGGTGTTACCGGTCAGGATGGGGCCTATCTTTCTAAGCTGTTGCTGGAGAAAGGTTATGAGGTATTTGGATTAGTTGCGCGGCGTAGTTCTGATAGCTTGTGGCGTTTGCGTTATTTAGGTATAGAACAGCAGATCAAGTTGTTAGAGGGGGATTTATTAGATTTATCTTCCTTGATTAGGGCTATGGAAGAATCCGAAGCTGACGAAGTTTATAATTTGGGGGCCCAAAGTTTTGTCGCAACTTCATGGAAGCAACCCATATTTACAGCACAGGTTACCGGTGTTGGTGTGACTCACATGTTAGAAGCGATACGTTTGACAAACCCTAAAGCGCGTTTCTATCAAGCGTCAACCAGCGAGATGTATGGGTTAATAAAAGAATCCGTGCAAGATGAAAACACGCCTTTTCATCCACGTAGTCCGTATGGTGTGGCCAAACTTTATGGTCATTGGATTACGGTTAATTATCGTGAAAGCTTTGATACATTTGCTGTGGGGGGGATTCTTTTTAATCATGAATCTCCAATTCGTGGCATTGAATTTGTGACACGCAAAGTGACTGATGCGGTAGCCAGAATTAAATTGGGGAAACAACCAAAGTTATATCTCGGAAATATTGATACAAAACGTGATTGGGGATTTGCTGGTGATTATGTTGAAGCTATGTGGTTAATGTTGCAGCAAGATCGTCCTGATGATTATGTTATTGCAACCGGGAAAACCACTTCAGTACGAAATATGTGCGAAATTGCGTTTTCTTATGTGGGTTTAAATTATCAGGATTATGTTGAAATCGATCCCGCTTTGTATAGGCCTGCTGAAGTGGAAATTTTGTTGGGTAATCCGGCAAAAGCAAAAGTTAATTTGGGCTGGGAGGCAAAAACGACTTTGGAGGAACTTATCGTTATGATGGTTGAGGCGGATATTAAGCGTGTAGAAAAAGCGTAATGCGATAATTCTCGGTTTTGACGAGATATTACTTTAGCGTAATGGCAAAGTGTAGGGTGGGTAATGTGTTTTTATTGCCCACCCTACGAACTGGCCGTTAAATGTTTTGGAGTCCAAACTTTAGTTTGGACGGCCAAGATAAATCTTGGACTCCTGCTATAAACAAAAAACCGTTGCCCACCCTACGAACTGGCCGTTAAATGTTTTGGAGTCCAAACTTTAGTTTGGACGGCCAAGATAAATCTTGGACTCCTGCTATAAACAAAAAACCGTTGCCCACCCTACGAACTTATCTGTGCATGATGTGCAACATAGTCTTCAATACGCTTCGCAAGTGCAATGATTTTGGGAGTTTGATTGAGTGTATTTTCAAAGGTTTCAACCAGATCTGCTTTGATGTAATCATGAGCTATTTCATTTCGTAAATCGGTCATTGTGCGCAACTCGCTCACGCTATCTATCAAGCCTCGCCTTTCGGCGCGATTCACAGTATCAATCAAAGTACCGGGTTGTTCAAATAGCACGATATCAATTGTCCGCAATACTTTGCGTACAATCAGATCAATCGCTCTGGCGTATCGACTCGTCAAGGTTTCAAATGCATCGTATTCTTCATCTGTATAGTCTGTTTTTATCCCAATTTGGTTGCAAATACCATAAGAGCGTTTTAACCAACGAATCGCACTGTCCATCGCTTCTATATTTTCTTTAAGCAATTGAATGTTATTAGAATTCATGACAGTTTCACTCCTTGTTCAAAAGCTACCCGCGCAAATGTGTCTAATAATTGTTTATCAGAAAGCACCAGATCAATTTTTTGTTCTCCGAGTTTTTCCCAAAGTTGCCATCGTATTTCTCCAAGCTGATGGCGTTTGATTTTATTAGAGATAATTAATAAGTCAATATCTCCGCCCCGTGCTGCATCATTGGTTCGTGAACCAAATAGGACAATTTCTGCTTGTTTATCAAACGGATAAATACTTTGTTTTATGATTTGTTGTTCAAATTTGCTAAGACGCATAGTCAGTTTTGGTTAAAACGGATATTATCCTATCGAGGTATAGCATCCGTTTAGTTTTGTGATGCTATCGCTTTTTTTGGCGATAGTATCACTTTTTCACTTTTTCGTGATGCTATCGCTTTTTTAAGGTATTTTGAGAGAATCACCAAACCCAACGGGTTTTTGGTTGCCGGCCCCAAAACACGGCGATGGTGGGCAACCAAAAACCGTTGCCCACCCTACGAACTGAAAAACCCAGGGCGTTGCCCTGGGCTGGTATGTTTGCCCCTTTCAGGGGCAGAAAATCGATGGTAAATAAATTTATCAACCCCTGAAAGGGGTTGACATATCAGCCTAGGGCAACGCCCTAGGAATGTATTTTTAAATAAATTTATCAACCCCTGAAAGGGGTT
>QNER01000910.1 GCA_003646175.1 Candidatus Parabeggiatoa sp. nov. 1 | reverse complement strand
CCAAGTTCACCTTGTACTCCTGATGATAATATGACATTTTCAAGTGATTATCCTTTCTTATAAGCAATCCTTGTAGTTATAATATGATATAAGAAGCAACACTAACATCATTTCTAAAGATAAACATAACTTCAAAAAAAATCACCATGTCACATTTTTTTAAATTAACCCTAACCCTTTTAGCCCTGCTTTGGCGAAAATTAGGGCAACTTTGGCTCACATCTCGCTGGCAGCCAGAAAAGCCAATTAGCGAACAACGTTCATTTGCGTGGCAGCATAACCCCAAAAAATTATGGCTAATGCTAAAGCCCCAACGTGCCCAACCCAATTATCGCCGCTGCTTCATCAGGAATATGGGGGTAGGCTTAGGCATTCTGTTGCTGGTCTTTTTGTTTCGTGACACGGCCTTTCTTCAGGGAATAGAAAATGAAGGCATCGACACCTTAATGCAGATTCGGCAGAAAATCATTCCCGCGAATCCAACGATTCCCTCTTTTGTGTGGTTAGACATTGACGACAATACGCATCAAGCATGGAATGCACCGCTGTTTACACCGCGTGATCGGTTGCATCAGTTAATTAAAACTGCTGTCAAAGCTGAAGCCAGTTTGGTGATCGTTGATGTTGATTTAAGTCGAAAAACCCCGATGGACGGTTTAGAGAAATGTACGCAAGCGTTAGAGCATCATCCTTATGATCAAGCCTTGTCTGATTACTTGGGCGGTTATAAAGCCGCTTGCTCAGATAAACCCATCTGTCCACCTATTATTCTGGCGCGCACTTTTCAACCAAACGCTGCATCCCCACACAACACTCGCCCCAGCTTTTTGGATGAAGCCACGAAAAAGTCTACCCCTTATGTACAATGGGCTTCAGCCTTATTTTTTCGTGATCCGTATGAACATAAGATACGGCATTGGTGGTTATGGCAATCGGCTTGCAGCGCCAAACAACCGACGGTGATTCCGTCTATTGAATTATTAGCGGCATCCTTGATTCGCAATGGCATGTCCCAATCAGCCGGTTTGGAACAAGAATTGCAGTCTTTTAAGCCTCAAGACTGTTTTGGCACACCGACAACCCACTTGCCCCCGGAAAATATTCCGATAGAGATAGGTGAACTCACAGTTAGCACAGGACAACATGGTATTAAGCAACGGGTTATGTTCAGTATGCCATGGTCAGTGAAAAATCAACCGCCACGCTTACCCTATTATTTAAAGAACCAAGCCGGACAACCCGTTATCACCATTTTCCCGGCTCAACCTTATGCCGAATTACCCTTAACGGTGAGTTTAGAGGCCCTAAAAAATAGCATTGTTGTGATTGGTGGCAGCTACCGTGAAGGGGGCGATACCCATTTGACACCGTTGGGTGAAATGCCGGGTGCTTTGATCATTATCAATGCCATTCATACTCTGTTAGAATATGGGGAGATTAAACCATTAGCTAATTGGATTAAAATCTTGACTTATTTCGGTTTGCTGGTGTTAATGAGCTTCGTGCTGGCACGGTTTGGTTATGGGCTGGGTAGTATTATTTTGGGTGTGTTTGTGTTAGTCGTTTTGATACCCGGTAGCATTTTATTATTTAGTTATGGTATTTGGCTAGATTTTATGCTGCCTTTGTCTGTGATTATGCAATTATTGCCTTTGTAAAAACGTCTTCCGTGATGCTATCGCTGCTTTTGGCGATAGTATCACTTAACATTTTCCGTGATGCTATCGCTGCTTTTGGCGATAGTATCACTTAACATTTTCCGTGATGCTATCGCTGCTTTTGGCGATAGTATCACTTTTACTAATTATGGATTGCTAGGTGGATGCCAACCGGCTTGAACCCACCAGTGGCGTGCCTTGACCAATAAGGGTCTATTTAATCTCAGCGCGTTAATCGTCGCTCTTCCTGTGGGTGTCAAACCAACAATCTGTAGTCTCGTAGGGTGGGTAAGCGGGCGACCCTGAACTCAAATATTGCCTATAAATCCGAACGCCCGCTTGCCCACTGCGGCCTTGAACTTTGAGCCTGGCGATTTATCTCTGGGCTTTCAAAACCATAAGCCAATAGCTTGCCGCAGTTGTCTAAAAGCGAAAGTACCCCAAAGGTAGGTTGTTGATTTTAAGCGGATTGACGGTTTAAACGTGTGGCCTATTTTCGGCCTTCTGGATGGTGGGCAAGCGGGCGAGTAGATTCGGGATAATGTTTGAGAGAGTGATGCCCGCTTACCCACCCTACAAGACTATATAGCAGTCTGTTGGAATAGTAGCCTTTTTATCCGTTTATTTCGCGTATCCGTTGTACTATATGTATAGGAGAACAATAATGCCAAACTCAAAATCTGTCATAGCGTCTGTCGCTTTACTCATCTCAACCGGGGCTAACGCCGCTTATATTGATACGCTCAACGGCCCTCCCTCTGCGTTTCGCATTGAGCGCGAAGCCCAAAAACTCAAAAAGATTGCCCCCTTTATGCCATTACAAGTCGGTGATAAAATCACAGTCCGCAAGTCCACTCATAAAGTTGAGCATATTCACGACAAAGAAAATGCCATCACCCTAGTTTTGGATGATGGAACCTTAAAAACCCTGAAATACGCCGACACTCAGAAACAACCCTACCCCGTCACCGCAACAGAGCCCCCCAATGTGGTGACTGGTGTGATGAATACGTTTTATGTGTGGTTTAACCGGTTGTGGCGAACCGATATTCAAACCGGGGAGCTGATAACACGGGACGGCGAACCCCGTACCATCAAAAGGTTCATTATGCGTTTGTTTAAAGGGAACAATGCCAAGTTAATAGCCGGCGAACGGGCATTACACTTAGCATGGTATGGTGGCAAACCGCGCTATCAAGTACAAGTGTCTCAAATAGGGACTGAACATGTTTTGTGGGATCAGAAGGAAATTGCCACAGCCGAAATAACCCTGAACAAACAACTGATAACCGCCGGACATTATCAAGTTGTGGTGACTGATGCACGAGGTAAAACCGTCATCGGTGAATTTACCGCCGTTACCGATACACCACCTCTATTCCAATATCCCGAAGCACAAGCCATTGAACAAAGCAATTTAACCGCGTTATCTAAAAAAACGTTGCAGGCAGCTTGGTTAGCAAAACAAGGCGGGTGGTATTTTGAGGGATATCAACGAGTTGCTTCGATAACGGGGTATTATCCGGCGCGGTTGGTTAAACAAGGGTTAGAAAGGGGGAAACGTCCAAAGTAAAATAATAGGTTCATAGTCTTTCGGGAATAACGAATCAATTCCCGAAATCACTCTCATTTCTCAAACCGAATAAAATGGGGTGTAAGCTTACCGCCTATCAGTTTTCCGTCAACACAGAGACACAGAGCTACACAGAGTTTCACAGAGATTAACTATTATGACTCTGTGCGACTCTGTGTGACTCTGTGAACTCTGTGTTAAAAATTGTTACAAACTGATAGGTGATAAGGGGGTGTAAGGTTCGCCTGGAACAAATTCTTTGTTACGCGGTTCCGGCCTTTTTCACCTTCTTCTCAAAAACTTGCCCCCCAGTTCCAACAACTCAAAACATCTTCAAATTCTGCCCCAATTGACCACTTATCGAGCCGCAAAGCGCACCTCATCTAATCTTCAGTTAATTACTCGCCAACAGCAACCCACCATGATGCGCAAAGTTATCATCATCTGAGCATAAAATAATCTTATAGATAAATCGGTTGCAATATATACTCGTACAAGGTTCGCCTTGTACTCCTGATAATTAATTAGAATTGTGTTAAAAAATTATTAAGGGAATGGTGAGTATATATTTAGCCTCTGGCAAAACTCTTAAACGTTTCCTGTAGGGGTTGAATTTGAATAGCCTTAAGAAAATATTGGGTTTTGCAAGAAGCTCCTTGGTAAAAACTTTCAAGGTTTGGCAAACCTCAAAAGTTTGACACCGAATTTTTCTGGAAAGCTATATGTGATTAAAAAATCAAGT
>QNER01000909.1 GCA_003646175.1 Candidatus Parabeggiatoa sp. nov. 1 | reverse complement strand
TTGCCACGCAATGAATTGAATGATGTGTTTGTGGAATACTTTGATGAGAGTTTTGATTTTCGCCGTGCCACCGATTTTGTCACCGAAAATATGACTGGCTTGTATGACATTCATTATTCTTTAAGTGCTGGTGAGGCTGAGGGCATCAGCAACCCGGCATTTCTGCAAAAGGTGGAAGCATTTGCCAATTGGTATCGAGAGCAACCAAAAGTGATGCACGTCAGCACGATCACCGATACCTTTAAGCGTCTTAACAAAAATATGCACGGCGATGATCCGGCCGAGTATCGCCTGCCAGAGCAACGCGATTTGGCTGCGCAGTATTTATTGCTGTATGAAATGTCTTTGCCTTATGGCTTGGATCTTAACAACCAAATTAATGTGGACAAATCCGCCACTCGTGTGGCCATTACTCTAGAAATATTGTCCACTAATGAGCTACTTGCGCTCGAAAAACGCGCCCAGCAATGGCTAATAGAACATGGCTTGCCCGCAATGCAAGTGCCGGGGGCGAGTACCTCCATTATGTTTGCCAACATTGGTTATCGCAATATCCGAAGCATGTTGTTCGGTGCGACACTGGCACTGGTGCTAATATCCCTTATTCTTATCGTCGCGCTACGTTCACTGAAATTTGGGCTGATAAGCTTAATTCCCAACCTCGTACCCACGGCGATGGCCTTTGGTTTATGGGGATTATTTGTAGGTCAAGTGGGTATGGGACTCTCAGTGGTAGCCGGTTTGACGATTGGTATCGTGGTTGATGACACTATCCACTACTTAAGCAAATACCTGCGTGCTCGTCGCGAAAAAGGTTTGACATCACCAGAGGCAGTGCGCTATGCTTTTCGCAGCGTCGGTTTGGCTTTATGGGTTACGACGGTTGTGCTGGTTGCCGGCTTTTTGGTTTTGTCCCAGTCCCATTTTGAGCTTAACGCCAGTATGGGTATCATGACGGCTCTGACTATTACTTTGGCTTTAATAGTCGATTTTTTGTTCTTACCCCCATTACTGATGAAACTAGAGGAGAAAACGGCATGAAACGATTGTTTTTAGTGACTTTATTGGGGCTGTTGCCATTGGTCGCTTCGGCTGCAACGTTCCAAGAACGACAGGCTATCGCCAACGCGACAACCCCTGAAAAAAAGGGGCAGGCGATTGTGAAAATCGCCGACGACCGTGACAATGGCTGGCAAGATTCTGAAGCCCAGATGCTGATGATCCTGCGTAACCGCCGAGGAGATGAAAGCAGGCGCATGGTGCGCGTCAGAACGATGGAAGTTGCGGGGGATGGTGACAAAGGACTGTCAATATTTGACACACCACCCGATGTAAAAGGCACGATCGTACTCACATGGTCACACGCGCTTAGCCCAGATCACCAATGGATTTACCTGCCCGCCCTCAAACGGGTTAAGCGTATTTCTTCTCGAAACAAATCCGGGCAGTTTATGGGCAGCGAGTTTGCTTATGAAGACATCGCCTCACAGGA
Source organism: Candidatus Parabeggiatoa sp. nov. 1 (assembly GCA_003646175.1). Lineage (GTDB taxonomy): Bacteria > Pseudomonadota > Gammaproteobacteria > Beggiatoales > Beggiatoaceae > Parabeggiatoa. Next base: position 2,481 of record QNER01000909.1, on the reverse strand, counting down.
GGTGAATAAATACACTTACAAATATCTGGGGGACGACTTCTACAATGGAATGGAGTGCTATGTGGTTGAGCGTTATCCTGCTTATCGATATTCTGGTTACACTCGTCAACAAGTGTGGTTCGACAAAGAACACTTCAACCCTCAGAAGATAGTTTTTTTTGATCGCAAGGATTACCTACTAAAAACATTGATTTTTAATGGTTATCGGCAATACTTGGGCAAATACTGGCGGGCCGATGAGATGGAAATGCAGAATCACCAAACCCATAAAAGTACGACGCTCAAATGGGGGGAATACACATTTGGTAACGGCCTTACGAATCGGGACTTTACTAAAAATGCCCTGAAACGTATACGCTAACATTGTTGGGAAGGGGGAGTTGTTTTTTTCCCCTTTGTACATTAGAGTTGTCCGAAAATAAGGATTTTGTACATTTAACTCGTTGTTTTTATGGGTTGCCCCAGGTTTCCTTAAGGCTATTCACATTCAACCCCTACGGGGTTGAGACAAATAATATTTATTGACGGACAAGTCTATTGATTTCAAGCAAAGATAAACAGAAAATGACAGACCAGACAGGTTTTTAAAACCTGTCAGTCTAAAACTCAAAAATCCTAATTCTTGATCGTTTGAAGTATAGCTTTACAGATGGTTGCCCAATTTTTGGTTGCTTCTGTTAAAATACCTGAAAATTTATGGTTCACTACTTATCTGTTAGGGACAAAGCTGTAAATAAAATACGTCGTTTGAAATGTAGGTTCCTACAGAGACTATTTCTTGAAGTTTTGAAGAAATAGTATTTGTTGAGAGTGCGTCAGTTATTTGGGACGTAGTCCCTTACGGCTTGTGTTGTCTCTTCATGAACAATAATAGCAGCAAGGTGTTTTTTTAATGAATCTTGTAATTCCAGATGAAATTTTAAAAGTGGCGCAATTGTCTGCCACCGACATCAAGCGAGAAGTTGCGGTGCTACTTTTGCAAAAAAAAGCGATGAACATAGAACAAGCAACTCAGTTTGCTGATATGCATCCGGTTAAGTTTGAACAATTACTGGTACAACGTAATATTCCGGCACCGCTGCAATTCAAAAAATTAAGCAAACTGCAAGAAAGGGATTGTATTGTTGGTAATCCGGATGAACTTGTGCATTTTGATTGGGCTAAAGAATGGAATCGTTAATTTATTTAGATACACATGTCATTGTTTGGTTATATACTGATAATATTGAAAAATTTCCTGCTAATACTTAGTACTTATCAGTTTGTACTTATCTGCTGATGTTACGCACATTGCTTCTTGAAGTCATGAGTTGTGCAATAAAGGCTAAGTTCCATACCATGATGATGTTTGGTGAAAGGGCAACCGCTTCGGTGCAACCACAAGGGGGGGGGCAACCGCAAGGGGGCAACCACAAGGGGGCTTGCGCGGGGGATTGCCCCTACAATATATAACTAAATGTAGGGGCAATCCTTTATGGTTGCCCCTCTGGACTCATTTTGAAGCGTAGTGCGTAACATCAGTTATCAGTTTTAAACGGTGTGGGTTTCGTTTCAGGTTGACTTGCACGAACGTGGGTGGGAGTGGTTCACCTGAACGAATCTCACAGTGCCAGTGAATACTGATAGGTGGTAAGCATCTCAATCAACAACAAAGAGGAGTCATTTATGACAAAACATAAGTTCATCGCCGGTTGTGTTGGGCTAAGCCTGACTTGGGCCGGAGAAATTAACGCGCAGCAGGTGCAGCTAGTGCCACCGGTGAATATGGCGCAGCCGCAACGCGATGCGGTGGCTTGCAAAGCGCCGGCGGACATTAAGAAATTGCCGGGGATCGATAACTCGGCCGCGAGTTGCCCTTCCATGTTTGCTTGGCGACTATTTGTCTGGGCTTTCCAGCCCAAGGCGGGTAGCAATATGGTGCGCTGGCAAACTTGGGCGACTGATGACGAGACTTTCCCATTTAATCCGAAACCGTCCCAGTGCCGTAACGGGAAAGGACCACAGGCTCACTGCCCAGTTTGGCCCACCACGACTGACGCGAAGCAACGCCATCAAGCAGTCAAGTTCTCAATTCCACCGGTCAAGTCTTCTTTCCATTCCCTGAGTGCTGAGCAGTGTCAGGCGGGGAATTGCCCGGAAATCGTCTATCGAAACCAAGAAAGTTTCGACTACATCGTCAAAAATAACCTCTGGTACCAACAGGGTTTAGCCAAGAGGTTCAACGGGGCGGATATCCAGTTCCCGGTCAAGGCTATCGAGTTAAAGACTAAGTGGGTGAAAATAGCGCCCAAAAATCTCAAGAAGGACCGGCAGCGCTATTTCACCATGGAGAAGGAGGGGGTGACTTACGGTTTGGTTGGGCTTCACTTATCCAGCAAGCACCAACCCAACTGGCTGTGGGCCACCTTTGAACACAAAGACAACCTGGGACGCTGCGACTATGTGGGCTGCTATGACTTCTTTGGTAATACACAACCCATC
>QNER01000908.1 GCA_003646175.1 Candidatus Parabeggiatoa sp. nov. 1 | reverse complement strand
TATCTAGGTTTCTAGCCGCCATTATTCCCTGCTTAATTCAAATATCGGACATATTCCAATATCCAAATGGGTAAGTTATGCTTTTACTGAGTAATACAGCAAGGGTAGCCTTTCATCCCTATAAATAACATAATTGTAATCCCTATACTTTGGGATTCTTCCTATTGGCCTGAATTACTTCAAGTTTCTAAGAAAACGTGTCGCACTAAAGGTATATAATAAATTCAGTGACTTATAATCTGTCCTTTCACTTATTTTTTTGCACCTCATGAATTAAATGGTACATAATTCCCCAGCAATTCTAATTTTTGAAATTGAATGAATTCAATGAGTTGAATAGTTGAGGTGCCGTGCTGGCCGTTCCGCTTCGGTGTGGGCATAATGAAAATATGCCACGGTATATCGTTATCGATATGATGAATCCAAAAAAAGCACCGTTTAACTCATCCCTTTTACCTGTCATTAATATTGTAAAAACAAGGTGCTTATTTTCCATATAATTAGAATTGCTGATAATTCCCTAACAGGCTTTTATGTTGATATTCAACATATTATGATTGGTTTGAATAAATTCAATGATTGACATCTTAGGCGTTTTGGCTCTTTGAAAATCTTGAGTAAATCCAGAAGTACACTTTGATATGGGTGGGACATAAAATCAATGACTTATAAAATTAATTTTAGTCGAAAAAATAAGCGAAATGTAAGTTATATTATATTTTTGGCGTGTTGGGTTTTTGACAATCTGCATTATACTTGACCTTAAATAAACGTAAACCATTGAAAACTTTAGATGTTAATAGTTAATAAATCAACGACTTGAGCGAATAGGGACAAGTCTATTAGACTTGTCCCTTAATAAACGTAAACCATTGAAAACATTAGATATTAATAGCTAATAAAATCAACGACTTGAGCGGAGAGGGACAAGTCTATTGAGTTATAAAAACGTAAAATCAATGACTTACAAATGACTTTGGGCTGAAACCCGTTAAATCGGTATAAACTATTTTTTTGAAGGTGCACCTAATGACTCCTTAGCAACGGCTGGCATAACAAAGTCTTGTAAGGGCTGCCCATTAAAATGCAATAACGCAGGCACCCGTCCCGGGTAGGAAACCCACTCGCTAAATAATTCACTGCCGGACAAATCATAACGCTCAATAAAATAACGGATATGCCGCATAGTTTTTCGTATCCGCCGATCACGAATAGCTGATAAAGCCTTGGTAGGCGTATCATTAAGCGGTGTTGTTATCAACTGCTCATCTAACTCTTGGCGAGATAAGCCTGCTAAGCCCGCCATAGCATCCATAGTTGGGCCCTTTTTACTACCTTGTAATCGTTCCATTACTGAAAACCACGTAGCCAATAGAACTTGGGCAAACTCAGGGTGTTCATTCAAGGTATCGCGACGAACCACCAATAAATCAAATATCTCCTTGGGAATTTGGCGGCTATCAAAAAGTATTTTGGCCCCTTCAGTATGGGTCAGTTTATAAAGATAAGGGTTGCGAGTTACTACCCCATAGATTTTTTTATCTGAAAAGGCATTAGGAATATCGGTTTCAGCAATATTAACTAAATTGATTTCCTCAAAGGGGACTTGATTTCTAATTAAATAGCGATCAAGAAGATAGTGGCGAGTTGAAAATTGAACCAAAGCAAAAGACTGACCATGTAGACTATGTTTGGTATTGGTTTGTTCTGGCAATAAAATCGCCTCAAAGCCACTGCTATCATTGGTGATTAAGATAACATCAGATTCTATATCGCGTCTGACCAGTTGGGCGATGGCTGCAATATTAGAAATAACAATGGCTTGGACTTCTTGCAATAGAAATTTTTCAATGAGGTTTTGGTAGTCATCAGAGACAAACTGAACTTCAAGATGATGCCGAGCACTATATTCATTTAAAATACCTTCTTGATCGGCATAATACCAAGGCATCCAAGCGATATGAGGTGCGACGGCTAAGCTGAGTTGTACTTGACGGTTGTTGCCTTCGTTTTCGTTGGCATTTTTTGAGTCCCGAAGCCTTTCTATATAGTCACAGGCACTTAAGGAGAAAAGCATAAGCACTAGCCAGAGGTAACAAAGGCACTTTTTATCTTGCAACATAATTTTAGCTCTCCTTTAAAAAAACTTTGAGCCTTAGGCGGATGCTTGTGAGGGGATGTATTCGTTGATAACCTCTTTGAGTTTTTCTTGTTCAACCGGCTTGGTTAGGTAAACATTAGCACCGGCCATTGTACCTCTGAGTTTATCAAAACGAGAACCTTTGCCTGTTAACATTACCACAGGGGTATTTTTAGACAGTTTATGGGACTTAATTTCTTTACAAACTTTGTAGCCATCAATACCCGGCAGCATAAGATCTAAGAAGATAATGTCATAAACGGTATCTTTTTGGATATACTCAAGGGCCTCTTCACCGGTTTCTGCAAAATCGATTTCCATACCATATAGGCCTAGTTGAATCTCCATAGATTTACGTACTGGTAGACTATCATCCACCACCAGTGCTTTAATCCCGCTACGCGGCACTTGCTCAAGACTCTGACGGGTATTATCGGCTGCTTCATCAGGCATTTCTTCATCACCGATTTTACCAGGCACAAATTTATAAGCCTCGATAGTCACCTTATCAAGGGTTTCGAGAACTCGTTTTAAGGTCAGCGGCCGGCGCAGATAAGTTTTACCTGCCCCCTCAGCAGGGACAGTTTTGGTCACATTAACCACCGGAATTTTATTATGGACATCAAAACTGCGCCACTCATTAAGAGCGTCAGCATCATCAACATCAACCAGAATAATTTCGGCTGTCGCCCGTTCTGGTGGACCAACAACGGAATATTGGCGTGGACGGGAAGTGGCGAGTTTAAAAATACTGCCCAAAGTATTTTGTTCATTGGTAGCGAGGCCAAAAATCCCGATTTTAAAGGTTTTGCTCATGATTTACTGTTCCTATGGGATTGTTAGTCATTAGTCACTGGTAAATTGAAAAAACGGTTTTGGTTTTTTTAATTGACACAACAGCAAAGCTTAAAGTGAACCGATTGTTCAGTTTGGTAAGGCGGTTCATCGGACATAGGTTGTTCAAAAAAGCGAATAATCAGGCGTTGCTTGCTACCAGTAATTTCTGGATAACAAGGGTGTTCTATAGGTAGTATCACTTGTATTATTTGGCATTGAGACATAGATTCCGGTTGAGATTGAAAAAGACCATTGGGGGCTGTTTGTTGGGAAGTGATAGCATTTTGACGGATTAAATAAAGGATTACATCTATCGCATCACGTAGGAATAGTAGCGGAGTTAACCACTCGTTTAGTTCAACTTGCCGTTGTTTAGGGTTTTTTTGGAGCCAATGAGAGTAGGCAGGCAGATCACAGCGGCAGTCCCCACCGGCAATAGAACGCCGTTGGCGCACGAGTTGTATAAGTTGATGTTGTGAGAGATTTTCTCCCAGATGTTCTTGGTTTTGTTCTATTTTCTCCTTAAGTGCTTTGGTTTTATCTATTAAATGGGCTAAGCGCTCAGTATTGATATCGGGAGTGCGTTGCCATTGAGTTAAGGTTTGAATATTGTGTTCTAAATCTTTAAGAAGATCCCTTTTGAATTCAATACGAGCAATAAATTCCAGAATTTCAATAAGGTTGTCCATGACAGCACGATTGTCCCATTCAGCGGGCCCTTTGAGGCGATACATGATACCTATAAATAGATGTTCAAGTCGCAGTAGGTTTCTCATGCGCTCATTAAGGGGTTGTTCATAAAGAATTTTTTTCTTCACTTGTTTGATATTTTTGTTGAAATGGGTTAATTGAATTAAGAATCCCGCATTTGGTTTAAAAGTTAGGCAAATCACAAACACAAATCAATAACACACCTCTGCGTGAAAAGTCCCCTTTTGAGAGGAATGCAAAGGCTCTGAAATGAAACATTGGAATTACCTTAGTTTTTGATTCACCTT
>QNER01000907.1 GCA_003646175.1 Candidatus Parabeggiatoa sp. nov. 1 | reverse complement strand
TTCAGGGCTGAAATTCTAAACCCATAAATCCTAGGGCGTTGCCCTAGGCTGGTATGTCAGCCCCTTTCAGGGGCAAAGCAATCTAAAAAAGTCTTATGCGAACTTAGTGATTGCTGTACTAGCCCCTTCGGTGCGAAATTAATATAGCCAGTGTAACTACCTGGAACTTAATTCCTATCGTGCGTGCCATTACCATTAGGCCTTATCCTTTATTATAAACAATCCTTGTAGTTATCATGCTTTAGGCGCGAACACAATTACCGTTCAGCATTTCCCCGTAAAGCGTCTATTATTAGCATAACCGCACCAATACTAATGGCACTATCAGCAATATTAAACGCCGGCCAATGCCATTGTTGATAATAGATATCAATAAAATCAACAACGTATCCATACATTACTCTGTCTAGCACATTACCTAATGCACCTCCTAGCACTAAAGCGAGCGCACAAGCCAACCACCATTGTTGACGCTTGATGCGACCCAACCATATCACTATCACGCCACAGATCACAACTGCCAGTGCGCTCAAAAACCAACGTTGCCAACCATCTGCGGTTCCCAAAAAGCCAAAAGCCGCGCCATAATTGTGCAACAAAGTCAGATCGAAAAAGGCTAGCACGGCAACCGGCTGCTGCAACTCTAAGGTAGCACTCGCCCATATTTTCGATAGTTGATCTAGCACTATGACAAACAGTGATAACCGCAACCATATTAAAGCATTCGTTTTTCCCTTTTGCAAAGGGGGATCATTTTTTGAAGCAGCCTCTTTTTTTGAAGCAGCCTCATTATTTCTCTCTTTTATTTTTTTCATAAAAGGGAGTAGGTAGAATTTATGCATAACGACGTTGTTCACCTTTATCTACGACATTTTCGACACAACGGCTACACAATTCTGGATGTTCAGGATGTGTGCCAATATCTTCACGATGATGCCAGCAGCGCACACATTTAGGATGTTCAGATGGTTTGACTTGGAGCCAAAAACCGTCACACGCCACCGCTTGTTCAGGTTTCGCACTCGCCGGCTGGACTCGTGCGTAAGAAGTAATAAACACAAACCGTAATTCATCATCCCACGCCGTTAACTGTGCATAAAGCGCATTGTCACAATAAACATCAACTTCGGCATCCAAAGATGATCCGATAGCCTCAGAAACACGCAGCTTTTCCAATTCTTTGTTAACGGCTTCACGCACGACAAAGACTTTTTCCCATTTTGTGATTTCCTCGTTGGGAAATGCACATAAACCTTCATACCACGTTTCCAACAATACCGAGTCCGAGCGTGTCCCCGGCTTATATCGCCAAATATCCTCAGCGGTAAAACTGAGTATGGGTGCAAACCAACGCACTAAGGCTTCAACAATATGATAAAGGGCGGTTTGAGCCGAGCGTCGGGCAAGACTATTGGTTTGACAAGTATATTGACGATCCTTAATGATATCAAGATAAAGACTGCCCATATCCACCGCGCAAAAATGATGGAGTTTTTGATAAACCACATGAAATAGATATGCGTCGTAGGCCGCGATAAGCTCTTGTTGTAAGTGAAAAGCCTTGTCCACCGCCCACCGATCCAAAGCTAACATGTCTTCAGGCGCAACGCAATCCGTTTCGGGATTAAAATCATGTAGATTAGCCAAGAAAAACCGCGCCGTGTTGCGTAATCGTCGATAAGCATCAGCCACCCGTTTTAAAATCTCCTGCGATACCGACATTTCACTCCGATAATCGGTGGCAGCCACCCATAAGCGTAAAACATCCGCCCCCAAGGTTTTAATAACCTGTTGCGGTGCCACCACATTGCCCATGGATTTGGACATTTTGCGGCCCTGAGCATCAACAGTAAAACCATGGGTAAGTACGCTTTTATAGGGCGGTGCACCGTCACGCATAGCCACCGAAGTCAATAGCGCGGATTGAAACCAGCCGCGATGTTGATCAGAGCCTTCTAAATATAAATCCGCCGGCACACGCAATTTAGCATGATTTTCTAAAATCGTCGCATGAGTTGCGCCTGAATCAAACCAGACATCCAGCGTATCTGTCACTTTATCATAGTCAACGGCTTCCTCGCCCAATAATTCGGCCGGCTCAAGTTCAAACCACGCATCAATGCCACTTTGTTCAACGCGCTGAGCACACGCCTCAATCAATTCTTGTGTGCGTGGATGCAATGCGCTCGTGTTTTTATGCACAAACAACGGGATAGGCACCCCCCAATTACGTTGCCGCGAAATACACCAATCGGGACGATTAACCACCATACCTTCAATGCGTTGTTGCCCCCAGTCGGGCATCCAAGTCACTGTTTTTACCGCTTCTAAGGCTTGTTGCCGCAAACCCTGTTTATCCATGCTAATAAACCATTGCGGTGTCGCCCTAAAAATGATAGGCGTTTTATGTCGCCAGCAATGCGGGTAACTATGGCGAATGCGTTGCTCATGCACCAATCGGCCGCCAACCTTAAGCACATCGATCACATGTTCATTGGCTGTGAAAACGTGCTCACCAGCGAATAATGGGGTATCCGGCCGAAAATGGCCTTTTTCGTCTACGGGATTATCAACCGGCAAACCATAATGCTGGCCCACCACATAGTCCTCTTGACCATGTCCGGGTGCGGTGTGTACCGCACCCGTCCCCGCCTCGGTGGTGACATGTTCGCCTAAAATCAGGGGGACTTGACGATCATAAAACGGGTGTTGTAACTGTAAACCTTCCAACGCTTTACCTTGGCAATAGGCTACCACATGATAATGCTCTACGCCATAACGAAACATCGTATCTTTAAGCAAGGCTTCCGCGACAAGAAGCCGCTCTGCGCCATATTGGCCATCTTCACACTGCACCACCGAATACTCAAGTTCAGGATGCAATGCCACCGCTTGATTGGCGGGTAAAGTCCAAGGCGTAGTGGTCCAAATGACCACCGACAATGGCCCTGAGCCGACATGTTCGGGAACATGATGACAGCGGGCTAACAAAGCCTCTTCGTTGATAACCGCAAAGCGTACATCAATTGCCTTCGAGGCCTTATCTTCATATTCGACTTCCGCCTCAGCCAAAGCGGAGCCACAATCGCTACACCAATGCACCGGCTTAAAGCCTTTATCCAAATACCCGGCTGCGATAATCCGCCCCAACGCCCGAATAATATTGGCCTCGGTTTGATAATCCATTGTTAAATAAGGATTATCCCAATCACCGATAACGCCTAATCTTTTAAAATCAATGCGTTGCTTATCCACCTGTCGCTTAGCATACTTGCGACAAGCATTGCGAAAATGGTGGGCCTCGAAATTCTTGCCGGGGTTAGATTTACCATGTTGTTTTTCAACCTCTAATTCAATAGGCAGCCCATGGCAATCCCAGCCCGGCACATAAGGTGCGTCAAAACCGCTTAAAGTCTGGGCTTTGACAATGATATCCTTAAGGATTTTATTGACAGCATGACCAATATGAATATCGCCATTGGCATAAGGGGGCCCATCATGCAAAATAAAAGTGGGACTGCCCTGTCGCTGCTGTCGGAGCCGCTGATATAAGCCCAAGTTTTCCCAGTGTGCCAGGAAATCTGGCTCACGCTTGGACAAATTGCCCCGCATGGGAAAATCCGTTTTGGGCAAATTCAAAGTATTTTTATAGTTGCTCACAATCTTACTCGTTGCCAAAAATGGTTGTTATTATATTAAAATTGTTTAATGAGTGCCTGAACGAAAACCATCTCATAAAAAAGGCTGTCATTTCGAGCTTCACTGTCAATCTGTTTTTTATCAATGGGTTAAGATTTATCTGGTCGTCGAAATGACACTAAGGTAAGGGTTTTTAGTTCAATCACTGTAACTACTCAGCCCTTTCCGGGCGCTTTATTAAAGCCCAGGGCAACGCCCTGGGAACAACGAACCAGCCCTTTCCGGGCGCTTTATTAAAGCCCAGGGCAACGCCCTGGGAACAACGAACCAGCCCTTTCC
>QNER01000906.1 GCA_003646175.1 Candidatus Parabeggiatoa sp. nov. 1 | reverse complement strand
TTCAAAAACCAAACCAAAATCGTCGCCGAGGATTTTGTAGTTAGATTGATTCATTTTATATCTGAGATAAAAATTTGGAATGCCAAGCGAACTTTTACCAATGCTGGTGCAAAGTTTGCTTGGAACGAATGACTATTTATGGTGTGGTACTTCAGCACCTCTCAATTTGTGGGTGAGTACAGCGAATTTGCGAAAAAAACGAATGGGGAATGGCGGAGTCAACGCAGGTACTTCGATTTCAATTCGTTTATCCACGTAATTCGTTGTACTCAACTAAACAACTGATAGGTGGTAAGTACCTACAAGTTATCCTGCGTGTTCAGTTTAAAAAAAACATTATTTATATCAAATGCTTGTAGTTAGTTATTCCTATTTATCCTTTCTTATAACCAATCCTTGTAGTTATTGCGGGAGTTCAAACGTCACTCCGCTTCTTTACCAATCAAATTAATAACCCGCTGTATTTTTGTCATAAACGCAAACAGGTTAAACTCAGGTTTATCCTTTGGAAAGGCGGAAAACGTATTGAGACGATTCACGTTGTCATCTTCTAAAATGTCTTGATACGGATTAAGTTTCAGTGTGAGTTCTTTATCGACTTTCTCATAAGCGGCTGCGTGTAGCAGACAGATAAAATCAATCAACGTTTTGCGCGAGGGCTTGTCGGATGCAATCATACGATCCAGAATGCGTGATTGGAGGGTGCGATCCGTGTAAAGATTATCCAAAGTGGCATAAGACATGACATTATTGAAAAAGTTTTTCTCACTGCCTTTGCCCTGCACTTTGAAGCCATTGGCGATATTCAAAAACGTCACAATTTGACTTTCACTCGCACGATCCATTTGGACGTTTTTTTGGATAGAAGGCACGTCATCAATATAAACCGCATTCAATTTAGCACCGCCAAACATTTTGGCGGGATATTTACCACAAAATGCTGGATAGATATTCAAGTCAGCACGATTTTGCATCATCTCTAGCAACACCGTTTCAGACATAAAATAAAGGGCTTGCTGGGGATTTTTTTGCGTTAAATTCAAGTTGCTGGTAAACGGTGCCTTGGCAATATACAAAATATCGCGTACCCCATATTCGTCATATAAACGATGAACCGTGTCTATCAGGATTTTGGGATGCGTGTGAATTTCGCGCTTGTAGAGATTATCGGCAAATGTCAGGAAATTATGGCTCAACTGGATCGTCTGCTCATCCACACGCTCAAGCATTACTACGCGCCCAAATAAATTAACTAAGCTATAGTTATCGTCTTGAGAGCGGTGTTTGCTGGCAACTCGCTGGGTGACGATAACAATGGCGAGTTTATTAAACGCCGGCGCAAAGCCAGTGGCGGTAAAGGTTTTGGGTAGAAACGCGTAAAGCGAACTTCTGGCATTGGTTATCTTGTAACGGAGAGACTGTTGCTTTTCCCGATCCAGATTAAACAGTTGAATGCCTTGCATCCCAGCCGTGTATTTTTCATTGAGCAAAAACGTCACGGCTGCACAAACCGACTTTAAATATTTCTCGACAGGATCGGTTTCGTTACCGTCACCTTTATGTAACCTTAACAACGGGATAGCCAACGTTTTTGGTGTCGAGTGCTTTTGGCATAAAGCCGATAAACCCAATATAAAAACGACAGCGACAGTCACTTTGTAGACAAAAAACTCGAAAGTATTTAACTTATCGGGCTTGATGTTAGGCATAATTTGTACCATCAGCCCAGCGGTTTGAGTGAGTGGTGAATGATAAATATCTCGCTGATCCGCTTTGGTGATTTGTGGCTGCACTAACACCGGCAAAAATTGCCAGGCTTGCGGCTGAGTGCGCACATTGATGGCACGTCTCTCTTTTCTATCCGCATAAAAAAAGTTGTCATAAAAAGAAAACTCGAAAGGAATCGAATATAACAACTCTGCCGGAGAAACCGCGTCCTCTTTAACGATCTGAACATAGCGCAGACACTTTTTTAACGAATTCATGTCTTGGCGCGCTGACTTGTGCAAGTCTTTAATAAAAATGTCACCTTCGGCGGCATCGTAAAGATCGTCTTTGACTAAGTTGTTGTTCAATGAAATAAGACATTTTCTGCTGCCTTTAAAGCCAGCCGTTTTGTTTTCCAGAACGGTTTTCAACGTTTTAACGGCAGGATTGATAATACCGCCGATAATTTTTCTTTCACCAGCCAGCATGGTGTTGGCTAATGTTAACAGCCGATCCAACGCTTTTGGATCACGGTTATGAAGTTGAGTAGCCGTTTGTTGCCACCAATTTATCTTTTGTGGGTGATCACTAAAGATCATGTAGTACAAAAAAACGGTTTTAATACTTCTGCCCAGCAAACGCAATTTCTTATAATCTGGGTTGCCATCCCCCTGTGCGGTATTAAACTGCTTTGCCAGTTCTAATACCTTAATCGCCTTTGCCAAGTGACGGGCATAAACACTCATGCCACTCGCCAAGTCTGGGAAATCCCTATCTGGCGTTGTGACTGGATTATTGGCTTTAAAGCGAATACCAAATACAAATACCCGTTTTTCCTGACTGGTTCTTTCTTCAAGATTGCCATCAATTAAACCAATCACCGGCAAATTGGTAAACGCATCAGCATTGCCAAACAGTTCGCGTAAATCATAAGCGTGTTCATCCGTCACTTGGTACATGCAATAATCATTGTTGTTTCTGATTTGATGAATGTAATCTTCAACCCAGCGAATATTGGTAACAATCCTTTCCAATTCTTGAGCCGCTATGGACTGCTTTTTGGCATTAGCCAGTAAATACTCAAGATATGCAATCCCCACTTCGCGTCCAACCAGCCCAGACGTTTCTTTATCCAACAAATCACGCAAGCCAATAATGGCACGATTGTCATTGTCATCAAATAACTTTTTGATTTGTCGATTAATTTCAGATAAAACCTCCTCTTTATCTTCTATATCATTATCCGCTTGGATAAGACTGTTGTAGCGATTAGAGACAGCCAATTGAAGTTCATCATGCACTTTGCCACCGGCTGTCATGCTGACTTTGCACAGATGGGCGCGAAACAATTTGTCTCCCGACTTTTCTTCGCCAGTAGAAACCGGTTGTAAATCACCTTTTTTAGTCTGAAAGGGCGGAGAGTTGAGATTGACTGAAAATATATTGTTTTTGTTGTCACCATCCATCTCTGCACTGGATTTGACAACACGCGCCAACAGTGTCTGGGGGATATTGTCGATATGTTCAAGGAGTTTGGCATAAATATTTTTCACCGATTCAGCCAACTTTTTATCCTTAATCGGAAAAGCCCCGAAAGTATCAAAATCCCCCTTTCTGCCGCTAACCATATCTTCTAAACCAGAATGAGAAAGGTTACGATAGACTTCTTCGGCGACATTCATGCAATTAAGCCCTAATGCACGGGCATTTTCCCTATGTGTGAAAGGCGTATTTTGGCTAATCACCTCGTAAATAGCCTTCATTATTGCGCTGTGTAAAAATTCGAGGTGTTCATTATCGGGGGTAATTTCGTGAGACATGATTTATATCCAAACGGATGCTATCCCTAAGAAGGGATAGTATCCGTCAAATTACTAAGGAGTTTTTATGAAAGCTAATTTTAAATTCAAAACGGATACTATCCCTAAGAAGGGATAGCATCAGTAAAATAAAATTCAAAACGGATACTATCCCTAAGAAGGGATAGCATCCGTAAAATAAAATTCAAAACGGATACTATCCCTAAGAAGGGATAGCATCCGTAAAATAAAATTCAAAACGGATACTATCCCTAAGAAGGGATAGCATCCGTAAAATAAAATTCAAAACGGAATCCCTAAGAAGGGATAGCATCCGTAAAATAAAATTCAAAACGGATACTATCCCTAAGAAGGGATAGCATCCGTAAAATAAAATTCAAAACTGATACTATCCCTAAGAAGGGATAGCATCCGTAAAATAAAATTCAAAACTGATACTATCCCTAAGAAGGGA
>QNER01000905.1 GCA_003646175.1 Candidatus Parabeggiatoa sp. nov. 1 | reverse complement strand
ATTGAGTCTTTAGTAAACTCTTTAAACCCATTGTACTTACCATCTGTAGGGGATGCCCAATTAGCCTCGCTAATGATGACTTTATCACCATCTACTTCTTCTACGAAAGCAACGTGTCCATATTCACCATATTCCCAAACAGCTAAGGAATTACTTCTAGGTTCTGAGCCTTTTTCCAAATCAGGGTTGTTAACTAAATCATACCAACGACCACCATTTCTCCCAGTATTCTGAGAAAAGGTTAAGACAGTACCTGTTTTTTCATGGGTTCTGCCAAAAGCATAGCGGGTACATTCATACCAACTATCCTCCCATTGATCAAAAGGATTTAATGGGGCAAAGTAGCTTGGGCTGTTCAAATCAACAGGAACATCTTCAACTACAGATGGGTTATCCAAATCAAAATTAGGCTCCTCACCAAATTCCTCAACTTTTGAACGTTGTCCTAGTGCAGTCATTTCTCCAAACTGAGACCCTACCATAAACACTTTTCTCACAGCCTGCTCATCTTGAGAATTTTTATTCCAAAATGAACGAACAAGCTCTTCCTCATTAATACCAGTGTATTTTGCATAATGCCGTGCAACATCATCATACCAAGCAATTCTCAATGTGGGCTTGCTATATCGACCATCACTTTGTGTCTCAAAGTAACCAGCAGGAACAGCAAACTGATATTGGTTACTAAGATTTCCTTGTTCCTTGGTTAAAGTGAAAAAAGTAAAATTTGAGAAACTTGAACCATTTTTTTCAAGCAAAACGATACGGATATCACGCCGATACTCGTTATTTTCTATTAACCAACTGTCATTTTCTTGTAATGCAAAATTGAAAACGTAGTGACCTGATGTTCTATCAAAAGTGAAATATCTTTCAGCAACACTATCAGTCCCCGCTTTACCAATATGCGGAATAATATGTTGGGCTGATAATAATTTACTGTCACCACCATTAGCAACATTAGCCATAACAAACATTAATTGTCTGTCTTCAAACTTAGTTTGCCCCGTTGCCTTAGAGTCATCAGGTGAGTTAATGCCTATGCTGGTTTTGATACGATAAATACCAGGAGTAACGTGTACTATTCCTTTATCGGCAGCATAACTCCGACTAAAAGTATCACCATAATTTGCTCTAAAAGCATCAACTAACAACTCTTTAAAGCTCAGATAATAAAAGTCATTGACACCCAAGTCATGAAACAGGGTATTTGATTCAAAGCCAATAGGAACCCCATCATCCTTGCCGTGAATGCTATCATAATCAGTGCCATTAGCATTGTTGTTCACCCATTTATAAATATCATTACCATCACTAGATACCTTGATATGGCGAATTTTGTAATCCGTGGTGTTAAACCAATCCCATGGAAACAAAATTCCATCCGTTAAATAAGTTTCTTTGAGGGTTTCATTTTCCTGGTTAACCACACCTGTGAGTGGGCTTGTGAACGCTTTGTGAGGCTCTTTGGTTAAATTATCCTGTTCAAAGCGATTTACTTCAAATTGAACAGAATAAAGTCCATTGGAAAAATTCCCTTCGTTTTTAATAACCTGGGATAAGGACAATGCTCCATTCTCATCAAAACCACCTATTCTGACATCATAAGAGTAAGCCACACCATTGGCTACCAAAGTGGCATCGCGGTTATTGATGTTCCACGGTTGGAAAGAGGTATCTTCAGGAACTAAACCGTTACCGGCTAGAAAATAGCTTTCATAACTATATTCTCCATTAGTGTATGGATCAACCGTATTTACCCCCACAGGATATTGAAGAAAGCTGAATTTATCCAGGTTGACTGCAAAAGGCTTGAATACTTCTGTTATTCCATCAGCATTCGTTTCCAAACTAAATGGCACTTGTCGAGGGGCTGTAAAAATATCATAAGCATAAGCACCACCCGTATTACTTGCATCTGCTAAGTCAATTGCAAATCTCGCCCATCCACTACCAGGTACAGCATAACTTGCCAAACGTGCGGTTAATTCCACAGCCACTTTTCTTGCCATATCAGGTGCTAAATCTGTCATCGCCCATTCAAACAGACTGTTAGCAAATTGCATAAGAACTTCTCGTTCCAAAACACTACTTGCCAGTTTTTTGGTTATTTCGCTGGCAAATTCAGTTGTCTTTTCCAAACTTTTAGTATCAGCCGCAAACTTCTTGATATTGTTAAACAGAGTTCTGCCACCAGTATGAAAAACTGCCTTAGCTGCGAGTTTCATTCTTTTCATATCTTCGGCAGTCACTTGATCCTTTCTGACATATTTTCTTACGAAAGATTCGGCTACATCATTGATTTTGACTCTCTCATAACTTGAGTTATCACATTGATGAGCAGAAGTATCCACAACGTAAGAACTTATGTTTTTGGGATAACAGAAATAACCATTATCTGAAACAGGTTTCAGGATTGCATTAAAAATAGCCACAGCTATAGCACTATTTACCAAATTGTTAGCGTCTATTTCTTTTGCAGATTCCCATATAATAGAAGGGCTACTAGAACCGACCCCTACCAACAATTTTTGTAAACTGTTGAATAACAGCTTTGATTCCCGTGTACCATTTTCAAAATGATATTTTTGTAGGGAATTTCCTAATGCAGTTGGCTGAGCATTAATATTCTTCAACAACACGTTGACGTTATCTATGGCACTCTTCAATGAGTTGACTGCAACTCGATATTCATGTTCCGCAGGAACATCAGCCAAAACCAATAGAGATTCCACAAGATTATTTACCATAGAAACAATTTCTACAGTATCAGCCGCAATATTTTTATAGTCATTAAGGCCTTTTTCTATACCTTTCAGGAAATTTTTAGCTTTGTCATTAACATGTTTACCCAAAGAAGAATCTTTGGTCAGTAATGCAAAAGCAATATTAGCTCCAGTAAGATAATTGAGAACAGCCGGCAAAGATAGGCGATCAAACTCCGTATAAAGCAAATAGGTTTCAATATCACCTGGATTTGATTGATAACCGATAGCCGTGTTAGTGGTGTCTTTCAAGGTAAATGCAGTTTCACTTCGTGTAATGGATTTACCAGTACTTAAAGCACCTAAATCAAAGAAAGCACGATGAGCATTCACCATTTTAGTGATACCAAATAGTGTTCCAAAATCAGGTTCACGCCGCGTGTTGTCGTTATTATATAACGACGAACGTGGCAATATCCCATAGTGCAAACGCTTCGAGGTAGTTATTTTTAGCTCGTTTTTCTCAACGTCTACATCAAATGTAAAAGGTTCCGCTGCCAATAATGTTGTGATAAATAAAAAATTCACCACATTCACGACAACGAAATATTTTACAAAGCAAAACATTGTCAACCATGCCATTATTGGCACTTTAAGTATTGAAGTGTTCATCACTTCTTAAACCTCCTTAAAAAGTAGGAATGATAAATGAACAGTTTTTACAATAACCATACCCCATATAATCTCAAAACATAGGGCAAGCCACCTAAACGCGCCTGAGTAGTAACGCCAACCCCATCTAACGCAAAAACGATTCCCACGCTGGAACGCAAAAACGGGGGGGGCAGACAAGTCAGTATTGCAGCGTCGTACCCATTTATGGTTCATCATGGTATGGACATGCTCGCCAATCAATGCGTACTTTGACGTGCGGGTTTCAAATATCGTTATAAAGTTTAGTTGTCCTCCATAAGTTGCAATTAAGATAATAATGTGCGAGTACAACTAATTTTTCAATAAACAAATGGGGGTTTGAGATGAATGCCCATTATTCATTGAGAACAATCTGAGTGGTACGATTAGTCGTCTGTAAATCCTTAATTAATCTAGGTTTCCTAGATACAACCCGCCTATTTTCCAATTTTTGCTGTTCTTGATAATACTGACCCAAAGCACGCACATCATAATTAAATTGGGCAGCAAGTTTTGCACTGTTCATACGAATTTCTTCTACAATAGGATCATTCCACATTAAAATTCTCCTAATAATTCCTCT
>QNER01000904.1 GCA_003646175.1 Candidatus Parabeggiatoa sp. nov. 1 | reverse complement strand
GGAACACTCAGGGAAACAACTTGCAACTTATTGAGTTTTTTACAGGCCTCTATTTAAAAAAAATACACCTGATTTCCAAGATAAGCCAAGACGATTTTAACCAGCAATAGGTGTGCCAATTATAAAATAATAATATATTTCAATTAGTTATGTTAATTTTTACCAGCCAATGATTCAGCAAAGCTTATAAAACGCTCATAAAACGCTCATAACGCTCATAACGCTCATAACTCATTACCCATTATCCATTACTCATCTCAATTTTGAACGACAACGGTAAACCTTAATGGCACGCACGATAGGAATTAATTAAGTTCCAGGTAGTTACACTGGCTGAACGGGGTTTGCAACCCCGTCCGCAACGTAACAATCAGTTTGGGCGGCAATCATTGTGTGATAAACTACCGGCGTTGGTTGAGTTTTTCAAGAAGCCGACGAGTTTGCCCGCTTCTACTTGAAAAACCAACAGATTGAGAATTATCCAATTTATTTAAAAGTATTTGTCGATAATTTGCCGGCGCAATTGTAAAACCATAACGACAGGGATTGTATTTTAGAAAGGATTTATAACTTGACAATGTCACATTAGCAGGAGTACCAAGCGAACTTGATACCAAAAAATGGCGTGATTTCTCAGGAGTACAAGGCGAACCTTGTACGAGAGGGCCGCGTATGTTTAAAGGAGTCCAAAGCGAAGCTTTGCACGAATGGCTCCAAACAAAGCTTCGCTTTGAACTCCGGATCTCACTCGTTTTCACCCAAAGAACCGAGGACAACAGATGACTGAACTATTAGTTGTTGAAGAAGACGACCAACACGAGGACATTGAGGTGGGTTCATTAAATCATAGTATTGTGCAAACGCAAATAGCGGGCCTGTTATTGAATGATGACCGGTTTAAACCGATAGTCGAGTTAAGTTTGGATGCCAGTCAGAAAGACTTGAGCCAATTTGGGCTGAAAGCCAAAGATGAACTTAAACCTGATATTTGTGTTTATCCTAACACGGTTAAACGTAAAAGGCGTGATATATTGAGAATGTCAGAAATGCCTTTATTAGCCATTGAAATCATCTCCCCTTCACAAAGCATTGATAGCCTCCTAGCCAAATTTGATGCTTATTTTGAGTTGGGTATTAAATCCTGTTGGTTAGTTATGCCGTCGGTGGACATTGTAGATATTTATTCACAACCAGATAGGCATAAAACCTTTGATATGAATGACACTGAAATCATTGATGAAGTGATGGACATTCGCTTACCGATTCAGAAAATTTTTGAATGGTAAAGCACATACGGATGCTATCCCTTCTTAGGGATAGTATCCGTTTTAAACACACCTGATAAGGATAAAACGATTATGAAAACGACATCACTAATTAAAACCAACAATCATTACCCTCTCTCATCTCCGCAACGGGATATATGGTTTGACCAAATCCTGCATCCCGATGTGCCACTGTACAATGTCGGTGGCTATGTGCGGATAGAGGGGCCTATCTCACCCGCCCGGTTTGAAAAAGCCCTCAATCAAGTCATTCAGGAAAACGATGCACTACGCATCATGCTTCACGAGGGGGAAAGTTTGCCCACGCAAACCTTTGCCGAAAATGTCCACCTTAAACTGGATATCCATGATTTTTCCGATAAGGAAAATGCCCACCAATCGGCACTCGAATGGATGGAACAAGAGTTTGTTAAGCCTTTCCAACTTTATGACGGGTTATTGTTTCAATTTGCATTATGCAAAACCTCGACTAATTGTTATTACTGGTTGAAAAAATACCATCATCTCATAGTAGATGGGTGGGCTATTTCCCTAATTGTCCAACGGGTTGCCGCTGCGTATAACGCACTTTCCACAGGAAAAACGAGTGAGCCGAAAAATTTTGCTTACCAAGATTTTATTCAAAACGATCAAGCCTACCTGGACTCGGAAAAATTTGTGAAAGCCAAACGTTATTGGCAAGAAAAATATAGCGAAGTGCCAGAGCCGCTTTTGGTGCGCCGCTATGCTACCCAATTTGAAGGCAAAACCATCCCAAGCCAACGCTCAATTCTGTGTCTCAAACGGCCATTTTACAATCAACTTAATGATTTTGCTAAAGAAAATCGAGTTTCTACGTTTCATGTCATCTTAGGCGCACTCTATTGTTATTTTGTTCGGACATGTACGAAAGAGGATTTTGCCATTGGATTACCCACACTCAATCGAAACAATGCGGCTTTTAAGCAAACAGTGGGCCTGTTTGTGGGTGTTAGTCCTGCTTGGTTTCGTTTTGGGACAGAGTTGAACTTTGTTGAACTGGTGGAAAAGATTAGCAAAGAATTACAAGGAGACTATCGACATCAACGTTTTCCTCTTGGTGAAATCAACCGGCAAGTTGGACTGCACAGCAATCAACAACTGTTTGACATCATGTTGTCTTATGCGAAGCACGATTACGATGTTGATTTTAATGGTAGCTCAGCTAAGACAGTGTATACCACTCATGGTTTTGAACAAAATGCACTGGCTGTCTTTATTGAAGAATTTCATTTACACGATGATGTCAATATTTATTTTGACTATAATCTTGGTTTTTTTGATACAAGTAGGAACAAAAAAGGGGCCAGGCTCGAATGATTTTGTAGATATTACAATTTGGACAAAAAATTCGAGATTAGTCCCTTTTATTTCAGCCTGACCTCTTTTATTTTTTCAAAATCGAGCCTGGCCCCTTTTACACCTGAAATCACTTTACAAAATAAGGAGTTATTAACGTGAATAAAGCAGCGTATGATGTCGTCGGCAAGTATAACCAAGATCAGATTAATGGTTTTGACGAACCATTTTTGGAATCGTTGGTCAAGCTTCTAGGACTGGAAAATGCAGACCACGTACTCGACGCGATGGGTGGAGATGGAAACCTCACATGTCGTATGCTCAATTACTGTTCGGCTCAGAAGATTGAAATTCCGGCAATTACCTTGCTTGAGTATTCATCAGTGCAGACAGATTTAGCGCGTTCCTCCATCAATTCAGAACGGGTTTCCATTGTGCATGGAGATGTGCTTTCCATGACAGAACTGCGATCTGGAAAGATGTTTTCCGAAAATTCGTTTGATCGCATTATCATCAAGAGCGGAAATCACGAAATTCCTACCGATAAACAATATCATTTGTATCACAGCATATTTAGAGTGCTCAAGCCCGGCGGACGGTTTATCAATCTTGGTTTTCTTTTCAATGATGTCCAGGAACGAGATGAATTGGCAGAGATTACGAAGGTTAAGGATGGGCTCATCGGTGCAGTGGAAGCAGTGGAGAATCGGTATTTTCTGATGCGTGATGAACTGTATGAGCTATTGAACCGTATTGGATTTGAAGAGATTAGCGGACGGATTTCCTTTGATTATGTTATCCGCTCAGAGATCGTTGATAAAGAGTACTTCTCAGATCATAAATTGAACAAAGCAATCACCGAAATCCTGACGGCGCAAAGCCGTGCCATGACATTGCGGCAACACAGACGTATAGTCTTCGATGGGGAACGCAGCGTTATGCGTCTTCCGGGAGAGGTGACCATTGCAGTTAAGCCTCTGTAATAAAGACATAAGTCAGGAACAAAAAAGGGGCCAGGCTCGAATTATTTTGTAGATATTACAATTTGCACAAAAAATTCGATAGTCCCTTTTATTTCAGCCGGCCCTATTTTATTTTTTCAAAATTAATTCGAGCCTGGCCCCTTTTTTCTTTGCGGTTGAACAGGTGTCTGAATTGACTTATAGCCCCCCGGCTGAAAAAATCTCACCGTCACCTCAAAATTCACCAAATCTGCTTAAGGAAAATGGTGAAACTGAGATTCAAGCTCAATCCACACTTTTTAACCGCATTGCTACAGAATTATATGACGCGGAACAGATTTGGAAGCGGATTAAGTCTCAAAGCAGACAGTCCCAAAGAGTTACCGAGACTTTTGTCGCGCCTCGGACACCTGATGAGGAATTG
>QNER01000903.1 GCA_003646175.1 Candidatus Parabeggiatoa sp. nov. 1 | reverse complement strand
TTGCTAGAATCTCAAATATATCAGTCACAAGTTGCTGGGCAGCGTGTGTTTGATAAATTAGATGCGTTATTAAAGGTGTTGTCGAAAGAGTCTGATCCCTTCACTCTAAAATTAGCCAAATTATATGATTGTGCTTTGAAGTTAGGCTTTCAAGGCAAGTATCGAAACCGAGATACTGGGCAACTGAATTTTTATCGTGAGCAATTATCCGGTTTTATCACCCCATGTGATCTAGAACAGTTTCGGTATAAGCCACCTGAACCACCAAAGCCACCTAAGCCAAAGCCGCCCAAGCCACCTAAGCCGCCTAAGCCACCTGAGCTGCCTAAGCCGCCTAAGCCGCCTAAGCCACCTGAGCTACCTGATCTGCCTAAGCCACCTAAACCTTGCCCTGGCTGCCCTGACTGCCCTAACTACTCTAAAATTGAAGCACAATTGCAAGCTTTGAAAGAGGAGATAGAACAATTAGCCCTTCAATTAGCTCAATTGGAGATAAATCATCATTGTCGTTTGCCGGACGACATGAATGGGCTTGATGCACAATTGCAAGCTTTGAAAAAGGAGGTAGAACAACTGACACTTCAATTGACTCAATTGGAGAAGATGTTGACAAAATATGACATTGCGGCTCTGGTTCATGGGCATAATGACAGGCTTAACGGGCTTGAAGCACAATTGCAAACCTTGAGAAAGGAGATAAAACCACTGGGTCCTCAATTGAGTCAATTGGAGAAGGCTTTAAAAGCTGATATTGCTGCACTGACTCAAGAATTGCACACTTTTAAACAGGAGATGGCAGCCTCAGCAAAGCAACAGAACTTGCTGACAAAACAATTGATTGATCAATTAACCCGAATGGAGGACTACTTATATAACAATACAGTCCCCATTCATAAGCCTAGCTGCTTAGCACTACCCCCATTGCAAACTTTGACAGAGACAGTGGAAGCGTTGGATAATCGATTAAACAAGCAGATAAAACAACTAGGGCATCAATTGACTCTGTTTGAGACACAATTGCAAACCTTGAAACAGGAAATGGCTACGGCTGCAAAGCAACAAAACGCGCTGATAAAACAACTGAGTCAGCAATTAGCTCAATTAGAAGATTCGATAACATCTCATAAGCCAAACTGTCAAGTGGAACAATTGGAAACCATCTTGGCTGAGAAACTGGCAGCGTGGGATAACCAACTGAATGACAAGATAAAACAACTGGAAGATCAATTGGCTCAATTTAAGGCCTGTTTGTTAGCCTTGAAAAACGAGAACCCAGACCAACAACCGAACGAACGGCTAGAACAATTGGCTAAAAAAATCAGTGAATTGGAGGCAATTTTACAGGACTGTGTTGCGAATCAAACTTACGAATTGCAAGTCCAGGGTTATAACGACAAATATTGGGATATACTAAAATATCTTCGCTGAGGGTGTGAGCGTCATGGTAGTCCCTACCAACTGTAGGAATTAGAAATCGGGAATTGGGATCGCGCCTAACGTTTTTGGGCCCAAAAACGTTAGGCGCGATTGGGAATTGGATTGTCGGTTAAAAGAGGTTTAGGCTTAAAAATATTTTGGACTTAATATTTTGCACGCATTTTGCAAATGACTTACTTGTATATTAACTGATGACCAAGTTTTGGCTTCCAATTCATCAGTAAAAGTAGGCCCGTTGTATAAATCATGGTTTTTTAATACCGCCATTGGTTTGTAGGGAATACCCCAAATCCTAGTACAACGGATTTGGGGTGATAAACGGATTTTCATATTCGAGGCTGGAGCGGTGTTTTAGCCATGATGATTTGTTTGTTTCTGGGATTTGCTGTATAAAACTGATAGGTGTTCAATGAAATCATTGTGGGTTGCATACATTTAATAGTCAGAATATACTAACCGCTTTTTTTCTTTGGGATTAGCATTATTAAATTGAAGCTTGAGGAATTGCTTGGGAAATTGGGAAATTGGGAATTGGGAACCGGGAACTGGGGATTAAAATTTAAACGTAACTACTCAGCACCGAAGGTGCGAATTATTATAGCCTGTGCTTTGAAAAGGTATTTAAAGCCCTGAAAGGGCGAATTATTATAGCCTGGGGCAACGCCCTAGGTATTTAAAAGAGCCTGTGCTTTGAAAAGGTATTTAAAGCCCTGAAAGGGCGCATTATTATAGCCTGGGGCAACGCCCCAGGTATTTAGCATTATTATAGCCTGTGCTTTGAAAAGGTATTTAAAGCCCTGAAAGGGCGTATTATTATAGCCTGGGGCAACGCCCTAGGTATTTAAAGCCCCATTATTAGAGCCTGTGCTTTGAAAAGGTATTTAAAGCCCTGAAAGGGCGTATTATTATAGCCTTTCAAACGCCCCAGTTCCCAGGGCGCAGCCCTGGGCTTTAATAATGCGCCCTTTCAGGGCTGAGTAGTTACAATTAAACATGATAAATAAATCGTCATGGCTAAACAATTCAGCCACCTTTTTACATAAAAATTCGTTTAGTACAGTGCTTAAAAAACTAACCGATTGTTTTTATTAGAATAACAATTAAAATTCTCAATTCCCAATTCTCGATTCCCAATTCCCAAAAACATTTTTGGCGTTTTGCAAGTTCCGTTTATTCCCTACCTCGCAACCATGGGATATGTATTTATGAGTGAATTAAAGGCAGACGACATAGTGGATGCCATTCAATGGCAGGAAGGCATGTTGTTGGCACCGCAACATTTTCAACAATGCACACTGCGTAATGATCAATTATTACCCTATATGATACACACCGTTTCCCCCTTTTTTTGGGGGGTGCGGCAACCACCAAAAATGGAATTGTCGGATAATATCTTACGCATTTCTAATTTAGAAGCCATTATGCCAGATGGTTTAGTGGTCGCACTTGGTGCTAAGGAAGATTTAAGCTTAGATTTTACTCAACACCTTGAACAGATTAAAACAAATACAAAGGTGTATTTGAGAGTGCCGAGTTATAATCCCAATGAGTATTTAATAAATAAGCGGTATGAATTGGTAGAAAGTCCAGAGGTGGTTGATGCCAATACCGGAAAAGGAGGCGTAATAATTAGGTGGTTAAAACCACAACTCAGTCTATCAATTGGGCAACCGGTTCCAAGCAAGTTTACTTCTTTTCCCATTACTGAAGTCAATTGCCGATACGAAAAACTGGCACTGACAGATTTCATCCCGCCCACATGGATTGTGGAATCGGATTCACCGCTAGGCCAGATGATCAACGGAATTATCCTTGAGGTACGTGGCAAAGTTTTGCTGTCAAAACAGACACTACCGGTTTTGTACTGCGTGACTGCGACTCTATTATCACAACTTGATGCCATGTTAAAGGGCAATGTGAGCCATCCTTATGCTTTTTATTTAATCTTGTATGCTTTGGCAAGTAGTATTACAGAGATATTGACGACGAGCGAGCAAGGGTTGGGGGAAATTGTCTATAAACACAATGATTTAAAATTAACCTTTGAAAAATTAGCTGATTTTATCCGGAAGAGTTTGGCTTCTATCCCGAGTTATGATAGATTTGTTCCTTTCCATTACCATCGCCCAAATCAACATTTTACGTTGAAGCCAGAAAAGCCGCACTGGTTAAAAGATTATTTCATCATTGGGGCAAAAATTCCTAAAGACAGTACAGAAGAAAGGTTGGTTGAGTGGATGATGGATTGTTTAATCGGATCAGATACTAAAATTGATGATGGGGGCGACACACGCATAATCGGCCTCTACCGTTCACGCATTGAGAAAAAAGCAGATTTAGAACTCATTGGTTGTCCGCGAAATGTTGTTCCATTTTGTGTCAAAGCTGACCGCGAATTTCTCGACGAAAACCAAGAATTGCATATCTTTAATCCTTGGGACTCTAGTTACCGTCCCGCAGAAATCTTGTTTTTGGTTTTTGATAGAGAGCAAAAGATCAAAATTTGCCAAAATTTAAAATATAGTACTGAAGAAGCCGGCGATTTTTTTGAACTATGAGC
>QNER01000902.1 GCA_003646175.1 Candidatus Parabeggiatoa sp. nov. 1 | reverse complement strand
TGCTTTTAAATTTACCGGTAAGGGTGAAGTTAAACTGACAGTGCAGCGTCCTACTGACATTCCGCCCATTTCTAGGATAGAAAAGAATGGGTTTGAGCCAACTAAAACCATTGCCATTAGCGTAACCGATACTGGCATTGGTATTCCTGTAGATAAACAACAACTTATCTTTGAAGCCTTCCAACAAGTCGATGGTACTATCAGCCGGCGCTATGAAGGGACCGGGCTGGGTTTATCCATTTCCCGTCAATTAGCCCGTTTACTCGGTGGGGAACTTACATTAGAGAGTGAGGAAGGTAAAGGTAGCACTTTTACGCTTTATTTGCCAGAAGAAGCCGCCGCTAAAGCGTCCACACCTCCAGTACCCGTTCCCGCTTTAGTGGCAACGAAAGTACACGCTGAAATTGAGCCTTCAGGCGGTAGCCCCGGAGTCGAGCCTTCAGGTAGCCCCATTGAGGATGATAGAAACGATCTGCAACCCGGTGATAAATCCATTTTGATCATTGAAGATGACAGGAAATTTTCCAGTATTCTCATGGAATTAGCACAAGAAAAAGGCTTTAAATGTCTCGTTGCCGAAGATGGCAATATTGGCTTACAACTGGCTGAACAATACAAACCCAATGCCATTATTCTTGATGTGGGGTTGCCCACCATAGATGGTTGGACAGTCATGGAAAGACTAAAAGATAATCCTGACACACGGCATATCCCGGTGCATTTTATGTCCGCCGCTAACCACAGTATGGACGCGAAAAAAATGGGCGCGATTGGTTATTTGCTCAAACCCGTGACTACGGAACAACTTGGGGATGCCTTCAAAACGATAGAACAATTTATGACGAGAACCGTGAAGAATCTGTTGGTGGTTGTGGATATTGAGTCGCATCAACAGAAAATTTTGGAGTTAGTCGGGGGTGAGGATATCCAGAGCAAACTGGCACTCACGATTGCGGCCGCTTTTCAGCACTTACAAACGGTTACGTTTGATTGTATTGTTCTTGATATGGATATAGAGCAAGGTTCTGGCAGCAAACTGCTTGAGCAAATGCGAAAAGAACCTGATTTATGCAAAATGCCAGTGATTGTCTATGCAGAGCGCGATTTGACACCCTCTGAGGAAGCCTTATTGCTGCAATGTGCAGACAGTCTTTTGATTAAGTCGGTGAGATCAGCGGAACGTTTATTAGACGAAGCGACTCTTTTCCTCCATCAAGTGGAAGCCAAGTTGCCCTCCGATAAACGCAATATGCTACGGATGGTACATGACAAGGAGGCCATTTTAAGGAATAAAAAGGTGCTGATTGTTGATGATGATGTGCGTAATAGCTTTGCGTTGGCAACCGTTTTAGAGGACAACGAGATGGAAATTGTCTGTGGTAACAACGGTAAAGAAGGACTGGCAACATTAGAAAAGCATGAGGATGTTGCCATTGTGTTGATGGATATTATGATGCCTGAAATGGACGGTTATGAGGCGATGCGGGAAATCAGAAAACAACTACGTTACCGGCAATTACCCATTATTGCGTTGACGGCGAAAGCGATGAAAGACGACAAAGTTAAATGTCTTGAAGCGGGGGCGAATGATTATTTGTCTAAACCGGTGGATACCGATAAATTGCTTTCGTTGATGCGGGTGTGGTTGTATCGGTAGACAATTGTGAATGACTCATTAAGAATGGTGAATGATGAATGGTTAACTGATGTTACGCGTTCAGATTCCATAATGAACGCGAAAGCGGAAATCCAGGAGTGCAAGGTTCACTTGCACGAGCGTGCATGGTTCAAAGGAGTGCAAGGTTCACTGGCACGAACGTGACGTGCGCGATTGAATTCGTTCCAGGTTGCGTTGCACGATAGGGTGCAACGCAATCTGAAACGAAAATACCCTCCATTTAATGACAGTTCCATTGACATTCTGTTGTACTACTTTACTAAAACCACAAATTGGCAAGAATGGATGCGTATTCGTGAAGAAAACATGCTTGAATTTATGAAAATTGTCGAAGCAGAAGGGGCCGCTTTGGCTTTCCCAAGCCAACAGATTTACTTGGAAAAGCTGCCCAGTGATTTGCCTAAATTGATGTAGTGGTGATAGGGCACTGGGGTCGTTGAATGGGATTAATTCCAATCAAGAAATGACATAAGGGCTTGCGCGTGGGATTGCCCCTACATAAAACCTGTTTGTCGGGGCAATCCTTTATGGTTGCCCTTGAATTTGAAGCCTTCCCACTCAACGACCCCAGTGCCGGCGATAGGGGGGGGCGAAAAATTTCACAGTTCCCTTTCCCCTTTTTCAAGACTGTCCAATTTCAGCTAATTTATTAACCAACTTCGCAGTCTGTTGATTAAACGGGCTCCCTAACTGCATTTTAGCAGTTGCTTCGCTTGTTTGCCCTGCCAATGCGAGATGGAGTATTTGAGACATAATAAAGATACCCGTTTTTTAAGTTGAAGTGGTTAAACGTAAATCAGCTTTGAGAGGAATCGTAAACAAATCTTGACGTAAAAGGCGAGTTGAAAAAAATAACACTTCCAAATTTTCAATCTCACCAGTCTGGGGGTTTAAGCGAATGACGACTTCATCATCTAATTCTTCTGAGTCCTGTTCAGGATAGGGCGAAACGAAATCTATATACAAAATATCCGCAGCACGATCATATTTAAAACTTAGGTTCGTTGCCATACAATATCTCCTTTAGGCAATCTTTTACTTAGATGGGCAGTAATTATCCAAGGGTGAATGTCAGGCACATTATCTGTTATAACACTGACGACAACATAATTACCTTTTCGTATCTCATCAAACCAACGATAAAATAACCAAGCATTATTAGCACGACGACTGCGACGAATATGTAAAGGCTTTAGCAATGTTTCAGCAAGAGACTGTTTATATTGAGGTAGTAAATCTGGATGATGTTCAGAAATATGTTGTTCCCGTTCAAGCGTGAAAATGACTTCACGTTGTAAATAAGGACAAGGGAAAAGTATCATAATATCATTTTTCTAAAAACGTTTTGCAACATGTCAAAACAAAAGGCACCCTTCAAAAGTAGTTTCGATGTAAAAGTTTTTCGGAGAAAAACTACATCGAAAACAGCTTGAAAGGTTCACTTGGGCGCATTCCCAAAAAACTGGTTATTTTTATAATTTATTGAAAATACTATTTTATTTTTTGAATAAATAAAATAGTATTTTTGGATGAAAATTTACCGGGCATTTTGCGGCATAGTTGCAAACCCTGTCCAGCATCTAGTACAACGGATTTTGGGTATAAACGGATTTTCATATTCGGGGAGGCTGTGTTTAACCTAACCATGACAATTTCTTCTAGAAATAAGTTGTACTAGGGGTGGTACGAAAAATTTATTTCACAGTTCCTTTTCCCTTTTCGCTCCCCCCTTTCCCCTTTTTCAAGACTGTCCAATTTCAGCTAATTTATTAACCAACTTCGCAGTCTGTTGATTAAACGGGCTCCCTAACTGCATTTTAGCCGTTGCTTCGCTTGTTTGCCCTGCCAATGCGAGATGGAGTATTTGAGACGCTTCCCGATGAAATGCGCTATGTAATTCAAATACTTCCAAATAGTCTGGCAAAGTCCGACCATGGGCTGAATCAAGCCATTGTCCAAAAGCACAATTATGAGGATTTTGCACCTCTTCAACGGTGAAATTGCTTTGTCCTGTTTCTATGGCTTGTTTAAGGTGGATTTTCCAGCGACTGTGTGCCCAAATGGCCTTTTCGATGGTTTCCTTCATATTAGACTCCTTTTTTTAGTTATCAGTTCGCCGCGAAAGTTTTTCGCGAAGCGAAAAACTCAGCACCGAAGGTGCGAATTATTATAGCCTGGGGCAACGCCCCAGGTGAAAATTATCGCCCCTTCAGTTCCCAGGGCGCTGCCCTGGGCTTTAATAAAGCGCCCTTTCAGGGCTGAGTTCCCAGGGCGCTGCCCTGGGCTTTAATAAAGCGCCCTTTCAGGGCTGAGTTCCCAGGGCGCTGCCCTGGG
>QNER01000901.1 GCA_003646175.1 Candidatus Parabeggiatoa sp. nov. 1 | reverse complement strand
GCAGGCATCCAGCCCATTACAATGATTGCATTTTAAAACTGATTGATTTATAAAAAAGGATGACAGGATAAATAAACCATGAGATTCGTATTAATTTAAAACCATAACTACAAGGATTGTTTATAAAAAAGGATTTTGTTTGTCAACATTTACAAGTCATAACTACAAGGATTAGTTATCAAAAAGGATGACAGGCTAAATAAACCATGAAATCCGTAGCGATTAAATCCTTTCTTATAAACAATCCTTGTAGTTATACCGTCAAAAAATTCTTAATTCAGCGAAAGCGTTCTTTCACATCGTTTGGGAACGATGAAATGACATATTTTCAAACCAATGCTTTCATGCCCAACAAATGGCTAATTTCTATCCCATCATCTAACTCTTCCCAATAAATCGCAAAACCGTTTGGTTCAAGCGTCCAATTCTTCTGTTGTGCCGGTGTCGCTTTTGCTAACCAATGCAACCACGAGAATCGCACAAGGTTCGCCTTGTACTCCTGAAAATTGTACAAGGTTCGCCTTGTACTCCTGAGAATCGTACAAAGTTCGCTTTGTACTCCTGAGAATCGTACCAGGTTCGCCTGAAACGAATGAGAATCCAAGGATTGCATTTTAAAACGGAGTTATAAAAAAGGATGACAGGATAAATAAACCATGAAATCCTGTCATAAACTAATCCTTTCTTATAAGCAATCCTTGTAGTTATATTATGCAATCCTTGTAGTTGTTCTTTAAGCCAGCACCGCCTCAGCAACCTCTACCTCAACACTCTCAAACGCAAACACCAATTCATCCTCAACTTCACGCACTTGCACATGCCCCCCATTTTCCAGTTTGCCAAACAGCAACTCTTCCGACAACGGTGTTTTGATTTTGTCCTGAATCAAACGCGCCATAGGCCTCGCGCCCATCAGTGGATCATAGCCACGTTTGGCTAACCAATGCCGGGCCGCTTCGTCCACTTCGATAGTCACATCTTTGGCCTCCAACTGGGCTTCCAGCTCAATGATGAATTTATCGACCACATGCCCGATGGTTTCAGGTGCCAAAGCCTTAAATTGCACGATGGCATCCAGGCGGTTGCGGAATTCTGGCGTAAAGCTGCGCTTAATGACTTCCGTGGTATCGCTAGAATGATCTTGCAGGCTAAATCCCATCGAAGCGCGGCTGGCTTGTTCAGCACCGGCATTGGTCGTCATCACCAGCACCACATGACGAAAATCGGTTTTACGCCCATTAGTATCCGTCAATGAACCATGATCCATGACTTGCAATAACAGATTAAACACATCCGGGTGTGCTTTTTCCACTTCGTCCAACAATAACACCGCATGGGGTTGTTTATTAATGGCCTCCGTCAGTAATCCGCCCTGCTCAAACCCCACATAGCCGGGCGGCGCCCCAATCAAACGCGACACCGTATGCCGTTCCATATACTCAGACATGTCAAAGCGAACCAACTCTATGCCCATAATACGTGCCAACTGGCGCGTCACTTCGGTTTTACCGACACCGGTAGGCCCCGCAAACAGGAAAGAACCAATCGGTTTTTCCGCATTACCTAAACCAGAACGGGACATCTTAATTGCTTTACCCAAAGTTTCAATTGCGTCTTCTTGGCCATAAACCACCATATTCAAATCACGTTCAAGATTTCTTAAGGTATCTTTATCGGAAACAGACACATTTTTCGGTGGGATGCGGGCAATTTTGGCAACAATGTGCTCAATTTCATCAACATCAATTATCTCTTTGCGTTCTGAAGCAATTTGTATACGCTGGCGGGCCCCGGCTTCATCAATCACATCAATGGCTTTGTCCGGTAAATGCCTATCATTGATATAACGTGCCGATAATTCCGCAGCCGCACGCAAGGCTTGCGGGACATATTTGATCTCATGATGATCCTCAAAACGCGATTTCAGCCCATGGAGGATTTGCACCGCTTCCTCAACCGAAGGTTCATTGACATCAATTTTCTGGAAGCGGCGCGACAGAGCATGATCTTTTTCAAAAATGCCGCGATATTCCTGATAAGTGGTTGAACCCAAACATTTAATTTCGCCGGCAGCCAACATCGGTTTAATCAGATTAGAAGCATCCATCGCACTGCTGGAAGAGGCTCCGGCCCCAATAATGGTATGGATCTCATCAATAAACAAAATCGGGCTGGGTTGTTTGCCCAATTCAAGTAAAACGGCTTTCAAGCGTTTTTCAAAATCGCCGCGATATTTAGTGCCCGCCAACAATGTCCCTAAATCTAGTGCATACACGACACTCTTTGCTAACACTTCTGGTATTTTGTTCTCAGTAATAAGCCGTGCTAAACCTTCGGCGATTGCGGTTTTGCCGACACCCGCCTCCCCAACTAATAACGGATTGTTTTTGCGCCGCCGACATAAAATTTGCAAAGTGCGCTCTATCTCGTGTTCCCGCCCAATCAACGGATCTATCTTGCCCTGTATAGCCTGTTCATTCAGGTTGACCGTAAAGACTTCCAAAGGATTTTTCTTGGCCCCCCGGCCCCCCTCACGTTCACCTTGTTCATCTTCATGCGCCGGCGCAAAGTCGGGATTGCCGTTATCAACTTTGGAAATCCCATGAGAAATGTAATTGACCACATCTAGGCGAGTCACGTCTTGTTTCTCAAGAAAATAGATGGCTTGTGAGTCACGTTCTGAGAAAATGGCGACTAACGCATTTGCGCCGGTGACATGTTTTTTACCCGAAGATTGCACATGAAAAACCGCCCGCTGCAACACCCGTTGAAAACCGAGGGTAGGTTGTGTATCCCGTTGATCTCGCTCAGATAACTTCGGGGTGGTTTCTTCTACGAAACGAGACAAGTCTTTTTTAAGAACACCCAAGTCCACAGCACAGGCATGCAAGACTTTAACAGCATCCTTATTATTGAGCAGTGCCAGTAACAGATGTTCTACAGTTATAAATTCATGACGTCTTTGACGTGCAACCTGAAAAGTCGTATTCAGGGCAAATTCAAGTTCCTTACTTAGCATGTTAAAAACCTCTTTAAGAATTAGAAATTGGGAACCGGAAATTAATCTTTCGCTCTCCCCTTCAGTCTTGCTCCATCGTACACAGAAGAGGATGTTGCTTTTCACGGGCATAGTCGTTGACTTGAGTCACTTTGGTTTCAGCAATTTCACGGGTATAAGTCCCGCAAATGCCTTTGCCCTTGGTGTGTACTTGCAACATGACATGAGTCGCGAGTTCTTCATCCATGCCAAAAAAAATTTCCAACACCGAAACTACAAAATCCATCGGCGTGTAATCATCGTTCAAGAGTACCACTTTGTACATGGGGGGACGTTTGAGCTTGGGTTTCGCCTCTTGAACAAGTACGTCTTCATCTTCATCATACGTTGTATCAGATAAATGTGTCATAGCACTTTCATTGCATCTCAAAATTCAATAGACTTCGTCCGTTAATAAAACTAACCCATTGATATTTAATAGCGTTGTGTATCGTTTTTTCAATGAGTGAGTGCTTGGACGAAAATCCTTTCATAAAAAAGTGTGTCATTTCGAGCTTTGCAACGAAATCCTTTTTTTATCAACCAGTTAAGATTATACGAGCGTCAAAATGACACGAAGGCAAGGTTTTTTCGTTCAGGCACTTGTTACGTTATTTAGGGACAAGTCTCTGACAATTAGGGTTCGTTAAGAAAAAACAAGCATGGTCATAAACATATCAACATTTGCTAACATGTCAACAAAAGTCAGCAAACCATTTTCTGATTGTAACGATTTTCTGATTGTTTACGGTTTCTAACTCTGTATAATGCGCGATGCTTCAAAATGGTTATCAAATTGTAACTACTCAGCCCTGAAAGGGCGTTTTATT
This sequence comes from Candidatus Parabeggiatoa sp. nov. 1, assembly GCA_003646175.1. Classification (GTDB taxonomy): domain Bacteria; phylum Pseudomonadota; class Gammaproteobacteria; order Beggiatoales; family Beggiatoaceae; genus Parabeggiatoa. The sequence continues at coordinate 153 of QNER01000901.1, read as the reverse complement.
AAAGCCCAGGGCAACGCCCTGGGAACTTCCACCTGGGGCGTTGCCCCAGGCTATAATAATTCGCCCCGTTGGGGCTACCTGGGGCGTTGCCCCAGGCTATAATAATTCGCCCCGTTGGGGCTACCTGGGGCGTTGCCCCAGGCTATAATAATT
>QNER01000900.1 GCA_003646175.1 Candidatus Parabeggiatoa sp. nov. 1 | reverse complement strand
TCAGTTTCATACTCGTCCTCGTCTTCGTCTTCAACAATTTCCAACATTATGTTGGATTCTAATGCTTGCTGAATCTCTGTCTGTAACTCAAAGTTAGACAACTGCAAGAGATGAATCGCCTGTTGCAGTTGTGGTGTCATGGTAACCTGCTGACCAAAACGTAGTTGAACACCTGGTTTCATCGTTGTTTTAAAATCCGGTTGAACCTACCGACTGAATCCAAGAATTGGCTGGTTTCACATTTATGGGGCAACAAAAAAACTGATTGTAACGAATGAAAAGGGAGAGACTTGGTAATGGGTAATGGGTAATAAGGTGATAATGGTAACTGGTGAAAATAACATGATCACCCATCATATTAAAATCCAAACACTTATCAAGGCATTAAAGCGGAGATAAGTGTCTCAATATCGGCCGTATGGGCCTACCCGTTATTTTATTAATAGTTGAAATGTTTTAGGTAAAATTTAGCCTATTCGCTATTCGCCATTGACGAAATTATTGTTATTTAATAAGGTAACTCCAAAAAATTAACATACCATAAAACATACACAAATCACTTTACAAATCACTTTTCTCAACCCTGAAAATGTGAATAGCCCCAGGTGCAACCTCTCATCGTTATACACAAGTCTTTAAGTATTTTATTTAAATAAGATTTGTAGCCCACATCGGTTTTTTGTTGCCGGCCCCTTAAGCTTAGATGGTGGGCAACAAAAACCCGTTACCCACCCTACATTTTGACTTATGTATAACGATGAGGGTGCAACCTGGGGAACCCCCCGCTGGTATATTATTTATTATTTGGGAGTTACCTAACTCATTACCCATTACCAAAGCACTCCCCATCTTTACAATCGGTTATTTAATTTGCTACTCCCTATAATCTGAACTCGTGGCCTAAATAAACCTCTCTTACCTGTTTATTGTGTAAAATATTCTCTGGTGTTCCTTGTGCAATCAGTTTTCCGTCATTGACAATGTAGGCACGATCACATATTCCCAAGGTTTCACGAACATTATGGTCAGTGATTAAAATGCCAATATCCAAACTGCATAAATGGGCAATGATTCGCTGAATATCTAGCACTGAGAGTGGGTCAACCCCTGCAAAAGGTTCATCAAGCAAAATAAACCGCGGCTCTGAAGCCAAAGCCCGAGCAATTTCAACCCGCCGCCGTTCTCCGCCCGATAAGCTCATGCCCAAATTGTCGCGCAAGTGTTCTATATGCAATTCCTCCAACAAAGAATTGAGACGTTGTTTGCGTTGTGCTTTGGTGAGATGCTTTCGCACCTCCAAAATTGCCATAATGTTATCGGCGACGGTCAGTTTACGAAAAACGGACGGTTCTTGTGGTAAATAACCCACTCCCATTTGGGCCCGTTTGTGCATGGGGTAGCGGGTAACGTCTTTTCCCCCTAACAAAATCGTGCCATGATCACACGCAATTAACCCCACTATCATATAAAAACTGGTGGTTTTGCCGGCACCATTCGGCCCTAACAGGCCCACGACTTCACCGCAGGTCACTTTAAGGCTAACATCTTTGACCACAAGGCGAGATTTATATTGCTTCGCCAAATGCTGTGCCAATAAGGTATTCATTTATCGCTTGATTTGTGTGGTGGTTCAATTGTTATAAAAATTCTTCCCTTTTTAGTGTTACCTTGATCAGCCTTAATGATACCCCCTTGGGTATCATACGTGATACGCGATGCTTTCGCGGTATAAATATCTTTCCTGTCTTTCTCTTTTCTCAGTTCCGCCTCCTTTTTTAAGTATAACATATTTTTGACGGCATTATATTCCATTTCCCAAGCACTGGCTTTAATATCATCGCCTTGGTCAAGGCGTTGCTTAAAACGAACCGGTTTACCTCGTGCGACCACTTTTTCAATGCCTTGTTTTTGCGTGTAATTCAGGATCACAGTTTCGGCATTAATACGGATAGAGCCTTGGGTGACAATCACATTGCCCTGATAAGTTGCTGTTCCTTTGACATTGTCAATTGTTGCCTTGTCAGCTTCAATTTGAATCTGTTGCTCGCGATCTGTCGATAGAGCAAAAATGCTACTTGGTAGTAAAACACTTATGAACAGTAAAATAAGTTTATGGTACATAATAGCCTCGCACTTTTGAAAGCAATTCTACCTGTTCCGTAGGCATAAAAACACGCATGCCGACGCTACGAGTTTCACCGTTGTTATTGAGAATGATGGTGGGGGCGGCCGTTTCGGCATATTCGGTATCCAATTGCACCCGCACATCCTGTGAGATAATTTCCACGGCTTTTTGTGGGCCTTGCGTATGTTGTTGTAAGGTGGCATGACCAAGTAACCACACTTGATTACCATCGGGAGATACTTCACCTTGTTTGGCACGCACTGTCCATGTTGGCTGCTTTTCTTTGTAAAACACCATAGAAGGTGCGGTCAACTTGGTGTTGGTGTTTGGATAATGTGTCATTGTTGCCGCTGCCAATTGCGTTTTCAACTGACCATGTTCATCCATCTTAATGGTCTTAAAATTTTTAAGGGTGTAATCAGGTAGATCATGGTGATTATCCATTGGTGGAGAAAAATCATTTTCCAATCCATGCGATAACCACATCACCAGTGGTACCAAACAGATTAAAACAACGAAGCCCCGCCAATGGCTTGACATAAAAATCGCCAGTTGAGGTTTTTCTGGTGAATCACGTTTTGAAAGCCAATTGCGTTTTGAAAGCCAATTGACTAGTTGGGGTTTTTCTGGTGAATCACGCTTTGAAAGCCAATTTCGAGGGTATTTTAGTTTAGGGGCACCCCATAAATAAATCTTAATGTATTTACGTTTTGACGTAATAATAAGAAAACTAGGATATTTGAACATATTATCTATTAGAGAAATTGGTAATTGGTTTCGATGCAACAATTTTTGCGTGCAAAAACTTTGGCATCGAATGGGTCATTATCAATTGCTTACTATTTGGGTTTTGGATGAAAGCATTTTCGATTTGAGCCGGTTGCATTTTCAAATCATGTTGTCAATTTGTCATTCATACCCTTCTTAAATTTTGAGACATTAAAATTAAAATGGAATTTATTGAACTATAAGATAAATTAATCGGTTGTTTAAGTTCAATAACTTATCGTTATAGATATGTTGAATGTAGCCTGTCAAATACTCAACACGGGAATAAATCTGTTTTTTTTCTAGGTGTTTTCAACAAACTTGAGCTTAAATATAACCGTGTTTATTGTATGTCCCTGCCGCTTTCCTTTGAAAAATCCAAATAGTTTTTTAGATATAGACACTTACCATTCGCTTAATAATAAGCTAAAACATTTAATTTAATATCGAAGTCAATCATTTCAGTTATATTTTGGAGGCGGGGATGCACACTTCACCAGGAGGTTCACCCTAAAAAATCGTGTTCACGAGATGTTTCCTTAAAAAAATGTGGTACGAAAAATGCTTGTGTCACAAAATCAATTCGGTAGTCCCCAAAAAGTAGTGAGATTCGATGTTCAAGTTTTTTACCACCCATTAGAACTACAAGGATTGTTTATAATAAAGGATAATAAATTTAAAGGATAATAAATTATAATAAAAGATTTTTCGACGGTTCGCGTTCTCTGTCAAGTGAAAATCAGTTTTTCACCCCAAAATCTGACGGATTTCAAGTACGCTCAGTATCTCAATCCAAAAGAGAGTGATGAATAGAATCGAAATGATCTAATCCTTTCATAAGCAAATAATCTTTGTAGTTCTAATGGGTGCTCAAAAAATATTTATATCACTACTTTTTGGGGACTACCGATTATTTATTAATTAAGTGCCAAAACGAAAAAACCTTGCTTTAATGTCATTTCGTTTGAACAAAGAAATCTTAATCTGTTGATAACAATAATATTTTTCGCTATAACGCCAAATGATCTATTGAAATATTAAATGGTTTTTGTTCAAGCACTATTTAAGGTTATTTTGTTCAAAGCCCAATATTGTCAAAAATGGTGTTTATGGCATCCAAATATATA
>QNER01000899.1 GCA_003646175.1 Candidatus Parabeggiatoa sp. nov. 1 | reverse complement strand
GCCCTTTATCATCCGGTGACGGTAAATCCTTCTGCCAACTATTAGGCACAGCAATGGTGTGCAACTCAAACTCTTCTGCCAATGCCCATTCATCTTCACTAAACGGTTTATCTAAAAAACACCGTTCACCTTGCACACGCATCACCGGTATCACATTTAAATTCATTTCCCCATCTCGCGTCAGTGCCGTGACATTGCTCGCCGTATCTTCAAATAGCGTGTTAGCTTCCGCCAGTGTTTGGGCAGATAAACGCTTGGCTTCTTCTTGATTAGCAAAATCCTCATATTGTTGCTGAATTTCTATCGGCTCATCATCCCATGCGGGTTTCTGATAAACCTGTTCTATCCAAGTACGATAAACAAAAGGAAATTCGGCAACTTCGTTAATTTGCAGTAATTGTTGAGTGCGCCATAAAACGCGCACATTGCCATAAATGAGCTGATGTTGTTGATAATCATTGGATTTTGGCACTAACACTGTGCAATGTGGCTGCTGACAAGAAAAAATCCTGTCACGCTGATGGCGGTGTAATCGTCCTAACCGCTGAAATAGCAAATCAACCGGGCACAATTGCGTTATCATCCAATCAAAGTCTAAATCAAGACTTTGCTCAACCACTTGGGTTGCTACCAAAATACGTCCACCCGCGGGTGCCTCTTTGCCATAATTGCAAAGTACTTGTGTTTCAATCTGTTGACGATCACAAAAACGAAAACGGGCATGAAATAACTCAACCGGGATAGCGTGTTGTTTAGCCAACGGTTGTAAACGTTGCGTTATGACTTGAGCATCATCCACTAAATTACAGATAACCACGACTTTAGCACCCGCCTGAGCTTTCTTGATAACTTCATCTAATAACTGATCAGTGGGCTGCATATTGTCTGTGGCTTGCCAAGCAATGTGAACGATGCGTTCCGGTTGGTTGGGGGGTGGGAACGATAACAACTGAGGGGTTTTGCCGATATGACTTATCAACGGATAATCAGATTGATTCTGGAGGGCTTGTTGATCAGAAAGGGTAGAAGAAAAGGCGAAAAATAATTGATGTTTGGTGTGAGAAGGTAAAGTGGCAGATAACAAAATCACGCTACCACCTACGTCAGATTGTGCTTGTAAAACACGGCTCAGTAATCCATACATATAGGCATCATAAGCATGAATTTCATCAATAATCAAAACACTTTTTTGCACCCCAAAGGCACGCACAAAATGATGACGCATCGGCAATACTGATAACAATACTTGATCAATGGTACAGACACCCATTTGTCCCAGAAATAGCCGCTTACGGCTATTGGCTAACCATTGACTACATTGCAGTAAAGCCTCTTCTTGATTTTGGACGGTGGTTTTTTGGGCAGCTTGTTTAAGTTTCTGGAAATCCTGATTAAATCGCGCTTTACCATGAGCCAGCACTAAATTTTGACTGCCTTCAGGAAATAATCGAGGCGCAACAGCTTGCAGACGTGCAAACATGGCATTAGCCGTCGCTTGTGTGGGTAACGCAAAAATAATACTATCCGCTAACTCAGCCGCTAACAGATGAGAGGCATAAGCCAAAGCGGCTTCCGTTTTTCCAGCACCCGTCGGTGCTTCAATCAGAGTCAGTCCATTTTCTATGGGTAATTTGTCAATTAATTGTTGTACCTGACGGGGTGTTTTATCCGGATAGAGGATTGACATACCGCCTTGTGGCATCGCCTGACGATATAAACCAAAGGCTTGTAAAGCCTGCTTGGCATGACGATCCTTAAAATAATCTGACAACGGTATATCTGGCTCAGACTCATAAGGAAAATAGTCAGTATGAGAGCCTATCCAGTCGACGACGCTGCAAAATCCAGCTAACAGCGGTGGTGGAGGTGGAAGGGATGGGGAGATATTAGATGGTGGGAGATTAAACAACGTTTGTAATGCCTGCACCCATTGCACGCGGGCTTGAAAATCATGTTCAATCACAGAAATATCAGCATAATTATCAACTTGCTCTTCAAATGTGGGGGCACTGCCATGATGGGCTGCAACAGCTTTCATCCAATCAGAAGCCGTACCCTGTTGTTGAAAACCATAACTATCACATTGTTGCTCAAACCAGTTATAGCCGACAGCCCCATGATTAAAACGACGTGAATCATACTCGTCAGCCTCAGCAAATAAAGGTTGTAGTTTCAATGCCAGATTTTTCGCTTTCAATTGAAACCGCACATCAAACTTACCAAAATCATGCAAGCCAATAAAAAATAATAGCCACGCACGGAGTTGTTCTTCTTCAATATGGGTAGCACGAACCAAACTGTGGCGTAGTGCCCTATCTTGTTGCCACCAACAATCGGCAACCGCTACCACGTCTAAACAATGATAAGGCAATAGGTGATAGCTCAACAGCGGGTTTTCTTTGTCAGCCTTTCCCCAATATTTATAGTAACTTTGGTACTGCATACAAAATTTCTCAAAAACGACACAGCGGATTTATTTAAGAACGACAAGGATTCGTGATAACTACAAGGATTGCTTATAAGAAAGGATAAAACTATAATTATAGACATTCAGAAAAAGATTTAGGGCAAAACCTTCAAGGTTTCCAAAACCTTGAAGGTTTCTACTGAAATTATTTAGGGCAAAACCGTAAAGCGTTGCAAAAACCTTGAAGGTTTCTACTGAAATTATTTAGGGCAAAACCGTAAAGCGTTGCAAAAACCTTGAAGGTTTCTACTGAAATTATTTAGGGCAAAACCTTCAAGGTTTCCAAAACCTTCAAGGTTTCTACTGAAATTATTTATCTGAAAATAATTCTGTTTTCTGGAATACTATACCAGGATCAGTTATAAGAAAGGATAAACACTGAAAATCCTTTGTTATATATAATCCTTGTAGTTATTGATTGACAATGTTCAATTGTTTTCCACCTTTATTGTGGGGAATTTGGTGGTGTAATCTTTGGCTTGTAAAGATAATTTGGCTGATACGCGCCGCGCAATTTCACGATAAATTTGCGCAATACGCCCGTCTGGCTCAGCGACAACGCTAGGCTTTCCACCGTCAGTATTTTCACGAATACTGATCTCTAAAGGCAACGAACCCAGAAAATCGACCTCGGTTTCTTGCGCCATGCGTAAACCGCCCCCTTGACCAAAAATATGTTCTTCATGCCCACAGTTGCTACAAATATGTGTGCTCATGTTTTCTATCACACCAAGCACCGGCACATTGACTTTTTCAAACATTTTCAGGCCTTTACGGGCATCTAGCAGAGAAATATCTTGGGGCGTGGTGATTATCACCGCACCGCTCACCGGGATTTTTTGGGCCAACGTCAGTTGCGTGTCGCCCGTGCCGGGGGGCAGATCAACAACCAGATAATCAAGTTCACGCCAGCGAGTGTCTTTGATGAGTTGTTCCAAGGCTTGCGTTACCATCGGGCCGCGCCAAATCATCGGAGTGTCTTCTTCTATTAAATAACCGATGGACATGGATTGTATATGGTAGCTCATCACCGGTTCTAGCGAATTGCCATCTTTGGATTCCGGTTTTTGTTTCACACCGAGCATACTAGGTTGACTGGGGCCGTAAATATCCGCATCCAATAAACCAACATTAGCACCTTCGGCCGACAGTGCTAATGCGAGGTTGACAGCAGTCGTGGATTTGCCAACACCCCCTTTGCCAGACGCAACCGCGATGATATTTTTGACCCCTTCGATAGGATTAACGCCTTTTTGCACCGCATGGGCAACCATTTTTTGGTTAATATTAATATTAACCGCGCCCACCCCATCCAACGCCCCAATCTTGGCTTTTAGTTGATTTGTGAGCGTTTCATTATAACCCTTGGTTGGGTATCCAAAAGTCAAATCCACTGTGACGGTGTTGCCTTCAATCTGAATGTTTTTAACGACTTTGGCAGACACCAAGTCTTTTTGTAAATAGGGATCGATGTATTCTTTGATAGCCGTTTCGACTAAATCCCGTGAAATATCAGCCATATATTATTATCTCCGGTGTAGGGATAGGAATTT
>QNER01000898.1 GCA_003646175.1 Candidatus Parabeggiatoa sp. nov. 1 | reverse complement strand
TGAGCACCTGAAATCCGGCTAATTGGGCCACTTTTTGCCACTGTGAGATTGACATCCAATGTTCGACTCGAAGTTCTTGAATATTTTTGAGTACCGTGATGGCATCCGCTAAAAAGAAACTGTATATGCAGGATTTTTTATCCTGCACAGAGGCATAGCTTGTATTAAGAACATCTTGAATAAAACGGTTAGTAATGTCACTCATGGTATAGATTAATTCTGGGCTACCGTCTTCCAGTTCGTCCAAGTTATCATCTATTTCAGTCACCAAAAGAGAGGTGGAAAGAGTATTGAGCTTTTCCAAGTTAAGTCTCTTCAGTTCTGTTGGTATATGATGTAGAGAAAGTGACGCGTTGATAAACCAAATGGGCTGATATTCTTGGAGAGCCTTCTGTTCTGTTATCGTCAGTCCTTGAAGTGTACAGTTACAAAGGGGCGTGATTTTAACCTGCATTGGAAGCGATGCCTGACAATGCTGGATTGCCAGTGCCATCATCTCCTCCGAGGGTTCTATGAGTATTAGATGGATGCCGCGCAAAGGATAAATCTGTCGTAATTGTTTCACAATTTCAACTGTGAGTATGCCATTACCGGGACCAATATCAATGATCGTTGGTTCATCAACAGAATGAGGAGGAATTTCTTTGGAAAAGTTTTTAACCGCCTCAAGGACACCGGCCCTTATGGACTGGTAAATCTCGGTTTGCATCCAAACATCATAAGGCTTGGTGTTCGTGAATGTTTTAACACGCTTACTAAAACGCTGTGTTTCTGATAAGTATTCTGCCAAAGTATTACCAAAGACACTCGACTGACAACGTATCAAGACTTTAATCGCATTGTGTATTTGATTATTGCGTGCTAGTAGGAACACCAGCATATATGAGTGGGAATTCTTGATTTGGAACCGACAGTGATATTTCTTGACAAATATCAATCAGTTCATCACCTGATTTTCCGTCAGCGACACCTTGTGCAATTTGAGTCAGTTGTTTTAAATCTAATTCACTAAATGATATTTTCATAAATTACAAAAAATAAGTTTTTTGTATATGCCAACGCATTTTTTTAGACACAAGTATTTATCGTTCCTAATGTCCTCGTTGAAAAATTTCATGACGATCCAGCGTCATTCCTTAGAGCGCGTTGATTGGTTTATTTTCTAAGCTTTAGGGTGGCAAAACAGTTTGCCATCCCTTTAGCCATTTCTTGGGTGTATAGAGCAGTAGCTCTCCTTTTATACCATATAATTGTCTCCTATTGCCGGAGGCGTAGCTATGACTAAGATTTCAAGAGGTACATCCGCTTCCTCTAATGCCTGATGACTTACGCCAGGGTCAATCTTGACCAGGTACCCCTTTTGAATCGGGTATATTTCGTCGTTAAGAACGATTTTCCCCTGGCCGCTTAATACATAGTAGTATTCGGTCGAGACTTTGTGGTAATGCTTTTCAGCGTTTTTGACCATGAGATGGATGATCTCAGTTGGGCCCTCTTGTTCCAATTTTCTGATGAGCCCACAATGTCCTTGTTCTTCTTTGGTTTTATCCAGAGGTATTATTTTCATAGTTCTTACCTTTTTAATAGATGAAATAATTCGACAATTTCAATGGCCATATCTACTGTACAGGGGTTATCCCTTTTTTCCAAAAAGTAATGAATGGCATTTTTTAACGATAATCCCATCGTATCATCGTAAATAGGTGCAATATATTCTTTAATATCTCCTTTTTCAAAAACAACGACAGTTCCTTCACCTCTATTGAGTCCTGGAACCGGTTCATAAAATCCCACAACAGCCATACATTTTTTCTCATCTTCCACGGCCAATATTCGATAACGCGTATTGTTATCTTCTACAATTTTATCAAAAAACGAAAAAGGGCCCGGATAATAATATTTGATGTCTCCTGCCATTGAGGTATACAGAATCACTTCTGCTCCACTTTTTGAAATATACTTTTTTTCAACCCGACCCTGTTTTGGCAAGCATATTTTTCCATTTGGCATAGTGATATGCATATCACCATAATGGGGATTTTTTATTTCAGCAGGAAAATATTCTTCTCCTAACTCAAGGATATTGGTTATCATGTGTGAACCTTCATAACCAAAAGCAAAAAACTCCTGATCTAAAAACCTTCCTTTTCTGATATCAGCAGTTCTATTTTTACTCATTTCAGAAATAATTCTGGTTGGCTTAAGATTCAATGAAGTGGATATTTCCCTGACATTTTTGGTGACGTTTGAGGAGACATAATTTTCATTAACCACAATTTTTCCTGGAAAATTCTCCAAAACCTTTTTGAGTGTGTTAATCTGAAAAAAATGGCAGATTGGCTTTTCTACAATGATATTGGCATGAAAATCAAGTGATCTAATTGTTTGTAAAATATCGAGATGAAAATCTGTTGAAACACAAATATCCCAAAAATCAGGTTTGAGCTTGAATGCTTCCTCATAAGAAGAAAATACTTGAAAACCCGCTTCTAAGGCTAATTTTCTCTTATTTTCATCAATATCTATAACTCCAATTGTTGTCACGTCTTCTTCTGTTAATTTTTTCTCATGCCATTCTGCCACATGTCCATAGCCAATCCTAATGCATTTCACAACGTTCTCCTATGTTATTTTTGGTAGTATTCCAGATAAATATTTTGGCCAGAGTTCATCTAAATGATGGCAAAAATTTGAACATTTGAACATCTTGGGTTCTTAGCCAAAATATTTTTTTGGATATCTCTAGAAAAAATTGGAAAAAAATCTACTTAAACTTTTATGTAGGGCAAAAAGGGCAAAATATTTGCCCACCATCCTCATTAGAAAAGTTTTTCAGGCAAAAGTTTCGCTCCGCGAAACTTTTGCCTGAAAGTTTATTCCCGTGCTGAGTATAGAACACGCAATATGGGGATAGGCTTAATTATATTCAACCCTTCATGACAAAAATTTTTCCGCACATAAGCGTATGATCCATCATTTCAGCATATGACTGGATGTATCAGCTCATAATCATTTACTGATTATAACGGATTTGGGGGAGGCACGTATTTCAAAGCATGAGGTATGGTTTGAGTATTTTTGAAAGAGTCAATTTGGGTCAATACGTTATTTTATATAATATAGGGTTTTTAAGTGATTGCTGGCTTATTAGATTTCTCATTAAAAAACAATCAGTTACTATAAATAACTGACTTTATAAATTACAATTCTCTATTAACAATTCATAAAACAATTCATAATTAACAACTCATTAAAAATGGCCCTCCCCAAAATCCGTTATAATCAGATTATTTACATTGTGCATTGAACTGAACCAGTGCCGAATTTTGGGCTTCATCGATTTCTTTAACTTAACGAAAGCCAAACCCTTTTGTTGGACTTATATTGGATCGCGCTTAGGGTTTAAGTAATCCGATTAATTTACGGTACGGCGCGTGGTAGTGCCTGAACAAAAAGTTGAATGACCACAAAATTAGTAATTGAACGTGGTGGGTTTCTTGGTACTTAACTCGCCCAATTTTTACCTACTTTAATAAAAACTTAATTCCATGACAATCCATACTGACAACCCAAATACTGAACTGTCCGCCGCGGAACGGCATAAACTCTTGGTAGAGTGGAACAACACCCAAACCGACTATCCCAAGGACAAGTGTATTCACCAATTCTTTGAGGAACAAGTACAACGGACACCCAATGCGATAGCCGTGGTTTTTGAAGATCAACAACTCACCTACCATGAATTAAACCGTCGCGCTAATCAATTGGCACAGCACTTACAATCACTCGGTGTCAAACCCGAAGTGCTCGTGGGTATTTGTGTCGAGCGTTCTTTAGAGATGATCGTCGGATTATTGGCGATTCTGAAAGCCGGTGGTGCTTATGTGCCGCTTGATCCAACCTATCCCAAAGAACGTCTCGCTTTTATGTTGGCAGATGCCCAAGTGCCAGTCCTATTGACTCAGAAAAGATTAGTTGAAGGATTGCCTGAACATCAAGCCCAGATTGTCTGCTTGGAAACG
>QNER01000897.1 GCA_003646175.1 Candidatus Parabeggiatoa sp. nov. 1 | reverse complement strand
TGATGCTATCGCTTTTTTTGGCGATAGTATCACTAAAACAACAATCGTGATGCTATCGCTTTTTTTGGCGATAGTATCACTAAAACAACAATCGTGATGCTATCGCTTTTTTTGGCGATAGTATCACTAAAACAACAATCGTGATGCTATCGCTTTTTTTCAAAGTTAACGGATACTATCCCTAAGAAGGGATAGCATCCGTGAAGTTAAGTTAAGTTATTTTATTTTTAACTCTGTGGACTCTTGTGTATATAGAAACTTGGTTGCGTAAAGTTTTAGTCTTTACCGGATTGGATCGTGCGGTTATGTTTTCAGTACTGGCCAGAATATGGGGGCCTGCTGCCGGCATTGTAACAATGCTTTTAATTGCAACGATATTTTCCCAACAACTGCAAGGCTATTATTATACCTTTAATTCTGTACTGGCTTTACAAGTATTTGCTGAAATGGGACTCAGTGTCGTTATAGTGCAATTTGCCAGTCATGAATGGGCAAAATTGAGCTTGGATAATAATGGAACGATTGTTGGAGACGCAGATGCATTATCAAGATTGATAAGTCTAGCTCGTTTTGCCATCAGGTGGTATCTAATAGCGGGGATAGCGACATCAATTCTATTAGGAATAGCTGGCTACCTATTATTTAATGAATCTGAAAAATCATCATCAATTGAATGGCTTATGCCATGGCTTGCCCTATGCCTAGTTACCGGACTCACTTTAACTGTGATGCCCATACTTTCGTTACTTGAGGGATGTCACCAAATATCACAGGTTTACTATTTTCGGTTGATTCAAGCGGTAGTCACCGCTATTTCAGTGTGGGTTGCTGTAAGTACTGGTGCTGAACTTTGGACGGCTGCCATTGGCAGTCTGATGGGATTGACTTCATTACTTATTTTGGTATATTGGTATTATCGTGATTTTTTAACTAAACTGATATTTTCTCATCCAATGAGCAATGCACAAATTGAGTGGCGCTCAGAAGTGCTACCTATGCAATGGAGAATAGCGGTGAGTTGGATGAGTGGATATTTTGTTTTTTCATTATTTACGCCCGTTTTATTTCACTATCATGGTGCAGTGGTTGCTGGTCAAATGGGTATGACTTGGTCCTTAATCGCAGGTTTGTCTTCGATACCTTCAGCTTGGCTGAATCCTAAAATGCCACAATTTGGCTTGTTGATTGCTCGTTCACAATATGATAAGTTGGATAACTTATTTTGGCGTATCACAATCACAGTGATTGGCTTAGTGAGTGTGGGCGCATTAGTGATTTGGTCACTGGTTTATGTTATTAACGATTTAGGCCATGAATTTGCCATGCGTATTTTACCTCCCCAAACGACCGCGTTTTTTTTGTTAGCCACAGTCATAGTGGTCTCGTCATTTCCTATGGCTGCATACTTACGGGCACATAAAAAAGAACCACTTTTGTTGCCGTCGCTTCTCAGTGCAATACTTATCGCTTTATCTACACTTATTCTTGGCAAATTCTATGCAGCGGAAGGGATGGCAATAGGTTATTTAACAGTCAATGCCATTATTATTCCAATTGTTATATTGATTTGGTATCGTTGCAAAACGGAATGGCATAGTAAGGATCGGCTAAAAAATAAAATAATGCGAATTAAGGGTTGAAAAAACCATGACTTCAGCCAACAGCTAAAGCAGTTGTCTAAAAGCTCAAGTGCCCTAAAGGGCACTGAACCCAGTCAAGGGGGAAGTTAATTAATTTTTATTCGAGCCTAACTCAAAAAGTCACTCAAAGAATGGGTAACTCAAAATGAAACGTGCAACACTTTCGGTTTTAACGCCAAATTATAATCATGCTAAATATATTGGTGAAGCGATTGAAGCAGTTGTTTCTCAATCACGTCAGCCAGATGAATACATTATTCTTGATGATGCTTCAACTGACAATAGCCTGGAAATAATAGAACAATATGCCAGCCAATATTCCTTTATTAAAGTCTTTCAAAATAGTGAAAATAAAGGGGTAATATATTCACTCAATCGTTTGGTTGAATTAGCTTCTGGAGAATATATCTATGGTGGTGCAGCTGATGATAAAATATTGCCGGGCTTTTTAGAAAAGTCTATGCAAATGTTGGAGAATTACCCACAAGCGGCACTATGTTGTGCGATACCGGCTTCTTTAGATGAAGAAACCGGGGTTATAGTGAATGGTTATAATTTATATCCTAAAGAAGGAGGGTATTTATCACCTGAACAATTGATGCCATTGATTCGAGCCACCAATTTTTGGATTGCCACTCATACAGTAATACAAAAACGTTCTTCACTAAGTTCAGTTTGGTTTTTACCTGAATTGAAGTGGAGTAGCGATTGGTTCGCCCATCTTGTTGCAGCTGCTAGGCAAGGTATTTGTTTTATTCCTGAACCCCTTGCAATTTTTCGTGTAACGGGTAATAACTATTGTTTGAACCTCAGAAACTGGCAGGAACAAAAACCGATCATTCAGAATATAATTGAATATATTGAATCGCCAACCTATCAAGATACGCGCAATTTTTTTGTCCGTAGCGGTGTTTTGAAACAAGTACCAGGCCCCTACGGTTTACCAGGAATATTTTTTTTGGCACCCAGAAATTTGAAATATTCACGTTATTTAACTCATAATGTGGTGCTATATGGAATTATTTTTCTGTTCAAAAAACTATTGAAGAAAGTTTTACCGAGAAGATTTATTGTTGTGCTAAAAAATTTTAAATATAAGCTGAAATCAAATCCGTGAAAATGCTACAACACGCCCAAGATAAATCTTGGACTCCTGTTACCCGTAGATGGGAACAAAAATGGCTAACGGTTTTCGGAGTCCAAACTTTAGTTTGGACGGTTCCAAGATAAATCTTGGACTCCTGGCAGGTTTTCTCAGACAACACCCCAAATCTAGAACTCGCTATGAAAGGAAAAGAATGTGATGATAAAAATGATGATAAAAAAACTGTTATAATATTTAGGAATTTCTATCTCACGCTTACCTAAAGATGGTTTTCCGGTGTTAAGGCCATTGGATCGAAATGGAATTGAGATTTTAGCTGACAGGGAATTTCAAAAATCGTGTCTTGATATCAACGGGCTTACTCTGCTTGATACGCCACGGCTGGCAAATTTATGGCAGCTGTGTAGGATGACAGCAGCAGAAGGGGCCATTATGGAAGTCGGTTCATACAAAGGGGGGGGCATTGCACCTGTCCAACTCTTGTCCCAAGAGAGAAATAATTATTTGTGATCCTTTTTCACAGGATAGCTTTGAAAAAGTTGATCCCGTCTTGGATAAACCGTTTTCTTATGAACAATTTTCTGATACAAAGGAAAAAAATGTAAGAGATCTTTTTGTAAAGCGAAACAGAAAATGTCTGGTTGTTCCTGGATACTTTCCTAACTCTTTGTTGGAAAAGGATATTTCACCAGTTTCCTTTGTACATTTAGATGTTGATACTTATCAAGCGACAAGAGAATGTTTAGATTATTTGATGAATTGCGAATTTATTCTGAAAAAATCACTCATTGTCGTGGATGACTATAATAGAATGGCAGAAGGCGTAAATAAAACTGTTAGTGAAATTGTCTTGCCACGACAAGATTGGTTCGTCGTGCCAATGTTTCCTTCACAAGCATTATTAATTCCCATTCACTGGTATGTTCCAAGATAAATCTTGGACTCCTGTTACCCGTAGATGGGAACAAAAATGGCTAACGGTTTTCGGAGTCCAAACTTTAGTTTGGACGGTTCCAAGATAAATCTTGGACTCCTGATAAATCTTGGGAAGTTAATTGTTTTCAAACCTTTGTAACCTCAAGGAATCTAATGTATGATATGTCGCGTTTGTAATTCAACCAAAAATACCTGAAAATTTGTGCTTCAGTACTTATCATGAATAAAATTTGAGGATATGTTATGTCAATTAACTTTTCAGTTAACAAAATAATATACAATGACGGCCGTTTTTCAATTGCTTGGGGACAATGGAAAGAACAAACGATGAGTGTTGCGAT
>QNER01000896.1 GCA_003646175.1 Candidatus Parabeggiatoa sp. nov. 1 | reverse complement strand
GGTGCCGCTTATGCCGCTTATCAACAGCAAGCACCCGCTCGTGCGGCCGAATATTTCTCCAACGCGCAAAACAGTTTGCCTAAAGAGACGGTTGCACTGATTTTGTTTGAAGCTAAGTTGCAGTTACAACAACATGACTTGCCCGCTGCCCTCGAAAAGACACGCGAAGCCCGCCAGCTCGCGCCGAAACACGAGGGAGGGTTGTTATTATTGCTCACGCTGTACATGCAATTGGCGGATTGGCAAGCGTTGTTAGAACTGTTGTCGGAAGTGCGTAAACGCAAAGCATTGCCCCCCGAACAAATCCAACGCTTAGAAAACCGTGCGAGTATCGCACTCATTAACCATACGTTGCGTGCTAGCCCCCTGCAAGCCACTAAAATTTGGGCACAAATTCCCAAAATGATGCGACTGCGCCCGGCAGTACTCAAAGTGTATGTCAAGCACTTAATAGCGGCCGGTGATGCCACCACGGCCGAACCTTTGGTCAGAGAAGCCATGAAATATCAATGGGATACTGACTTAGTCACTCTGTATGGGGCACTAGAAACCTCTCATACGAGCCAACAAATCAGCTATGCTGAAGGTTGGCTAAAAAACCATGGAAAAGACCCGGCATTATTGCAGACGCTAGGCTATTTATGCCTACGTAATCGTTTATGGGATCAGGCTCAAAAATACCTTGATGAGAGTGTGTATTTAGCACAAAGTCCTAAAACGTATCAACTGTTGGGGGAATTATTAACACAAAAGGGAAAACTCACACAAGCGACGGAATATTATCGGCAGGGGTTGCAATTGGCTATTGAAGAAAGGTAAAAGGGGATCGCTCCAAGGGGAAAGAAGCTAGCACTCTGTCAATTTTCTATTGACGAGTAACAGGAGTCCAAGATTTATCTGGAGTCCAAGATTTATCTGGAGTCCAAGATTTATCTGGAGTCCAAGATTTATCTTGGAACTGTCCAAACTAAAGTTTGGACTCCTGATCCAACTACCCCAGGCATACACGGCCGACGCTATCGATAGCGCAACCAAGCACGCTGCGTGGATCATACTGAGTTGCCAAAATCTGTGGGTAAAGCCTATTTATGTCGGGATAAAAACGATGAAAGTGCGGGAATGAACCAGTAAATCGGATGCAGTACACTTTGACAATGAATGACTCATGTTACGCACGATGTTGAAACATGACATTTTGTCATTTATAACAATATAATCATATTTACAATTGAGGATATTTTTTGAAATGAGTATAGAATTAGAGTTGCGTTTGGAAGGTGAAGATGCCAATGAAGATACTTTATTGGATTTGATAGATTGGTTGGGGAAGGCGAATATTGATGGCTTGGCTATCCAACAAAAAACATTGCCAGCCGTTGAAGAGGAGCAAAGCACGGATTTTGACACAGCCACTCTCATCATGTTCGCACTTGCTACACCACCGACTATTGTTGCTATTGGACAATTGACTAACAAAGTGGCTGAAATCTTTACGCAATGGCAAGATGAAACCGAGCACAACGTTTCTATTGAGCCAAAGCTGAAAAATACCAGTGCCGAAATAGAACAAATCAAACAACAAATTCAAGCAATACTTGAAGAAATGAGACAAAAATGTCAGAAACACAAGTAAACATTTCGATTGAGCCGGCAAATACGCAAGTCATTTTAATTGGTGCCAGCCAATTTAGTGATGACAAATTGCTATCACTGCCGGCTGTGGAAAATAATATTCGTGAATTGAAGAAGATACTTATCAATCCAAGTATTGTTGGTATTCCCGTTGATAATATTACTGAAATGGTTAATAAGCCTTTCGGTACTGATGTATTATCTCAATTGCTCAATAACGTCAAGCGTTTAGAGACACTGATTTTTTATTATGTTGGGCATGGTGTTATTGGAAAAGACAAAAAAGGTATTTATCTGGCGACAGAAAATACACGACATGCGATGCCTGAATTTAATACTCCTTCTTTTACTCAGATATGGGAGGTATTTACCGATAGTCGGCTACCCAAAGCCAAACAACTGATTTTTATCTTAGATTGTTGCTATAGCGGTAGAGCAATAGACAAACTTCAAGAAATTGGAAATAGGAATTTTTTTATTCTTACTGCGACAGATGCTATTAAAAAAGCCAAAGCGCCGGTGGGTGCCACTTATACCGCATTTACGGGTGAGCTTATATCCATACTGAGCCATGGAATCAACAATGGCAAAGGCACATTAGCACTCGGTGAACTTTATGAGCATTTGCAAAAGCGACTGGTTGACAAAAAATTCCCTAAACCGCAATCTCATTTTTCTCCAGACATTAATCAATTAAATATTGCTTATAACATGATAGAAGAATCAAAACCTTCAGGCATCACGCAAAATTCTCTGGCACCACAATCACCGCAAAATTCTGAAAATCCGTCCGTCGTTCCTGAAATATTGAAAAAATCCGTAAAACTCATTTTCTATCCAGAATCTCATAAATATAAAAATAGTGATTTGGTTCAAGCATTTACCCAAAAAATCTTTGGCGCAGACTATCAAGTTCAGGATTTTAAATACAAAGCCGCTGATAATATCGTCAATTTATTGACAAAAACCGGGGATAAAACTGTCTATATAGAATGCAAAATCAATGAAGAATCTTCTGAAAAATAGTTAAAGATTTTTGCGTTTAATTTGTTTGATCGTGAAACAGATGATGGGTATTTTGTGCATACAGAAGCACTGAGCCAACAAGCTGCGGCATTGCAACAGGCATGGGCAGATAAAAAACGCTATGAAAACATTACCTTTTTCGATCCGGCTAAAATAATGGCTGCCTTTAGTTCTGCGGAGATAGAACCAGCGCTTAACGATATTTCCGCCCAAGCAACCATTTATAAAATTGTTTTAGCTTATACTTATTTTGGTATTTATTACCTTATCATTCCGTATGAAGGAAATAAAAGGACTAAGTATTATTTATATGATCTTAAAACTCAGCGGCAAGTTGTAGATACTGGACGGATTGCAGATGGTGAATATTCAAAAATGTCAAAAATGTCTATTCACGACGCATTGCAAACTGGCATTGGTGAATTGGCGAAATTAAAACATGCTGAATTTATTAAAGAAATTGTCACTGCGCACACACCTACGACTTCGCCAACGCCTACCCCCTTACCGAAAAAACCCCATTTAGCTTTTTTATATCCTGATCCCATTGATGAGCCACTTGGATATAGTCATTCTCTGCTTAAAGGTTTTCAAAAGTTTGATGTAGAAATAGATTTTCTCTATTTATCTGAGAAAAATTTGACTGAATTAGATGATAAATATAATTATCTATTTATATTCACCAAAATTGTTAAAAACCAACTTTGTATTGAAAATGACAATTTGACGAAACAATTCGTTTCGATAGCAGACTTTTTTGAAGAGATGTTATGGATAGATGACAATATTATCAAAGGACTCTTTATCTTTACCTCGCAACCGATTGATTTTAGTGAAGTCGTCACTGATAAAAAACCGATTGCTAATTTTGTCTGTGCACCGCACGAATTAGACAAAATGATGAAACGCATACCGCATGCGTTGTTTCAGAAACAACAACTGAATGAAAATAAGTATTGTCATCAATGTCTTAATATCGCATCAAACTCGCTGGAAAAATTTGACAAAGCGGTGCATCCGGTAAAAATTAATGAACTCAAAACCGCACTGCCCGAATTTATTGATCGGAAAGCGGTACAACATCATTTTGTCGGTAGAGAAATTGATCAATAAAAATTAATTGATCGCATTTTAAAGCTGGAAGACACAGCACAGGTGTTAAATATTAAAGGGGCGTGCGACACGTTTTCTTAGAAACCTAAAGTAATTTAGGCCAACAGGAAGGATTCCAGAATATTAGGAATTACAATTATGTTATTTATAGGGATGAAAGGCTACCCTTGCTGTATTACTCAGTAAAAGCATAACTTACCCATTTGGATATTAGGATATGCCTAGTATTTGGATTAAGCAGGGAATAATGGC
>QNER01000895.1 GCA_003646175.1 Candidatus Parabeggiatoa sp. nov. 1 | reverse complement strand
AAGGGCGAAACATATGTCTCGCCCTTTCAGGGCTAGGCACGTCATTGAATGATATCCTAGGGCGTTGCCCTAGGCTAGTATGTCAGCCCCAGAAAGGGGCAAAGCAGCGTCAGGCTTATTTCCTGACAACTCTAATGTTATACGAACTTAGTGTTTGCTGTACTAGGGAACTTTAAATCATTTATATAGGGAAATTATTTCATGACCATTCCTAACTTGACAATATCGCATTTCAATCATCACGCCCGGTTTCGTACCAGGTTCGCCTTGTACTCCTAACCAATCACACCGTTTTTTCGTACAAAGGGAGCGAAGTGCTCCTGAGCAATCACGCCCGGTTTCGTACCAAGTTCGCCTGAAACGAATGAACAATCACACCGTTTTTTTATACAAAGTTCGTCCTGTACTTCTGATAATATGACATGGTCAAGTTAAGCCATTGAATTTTTTAGTGTTTACTATTGTCCACTATTTACAAAAGGCTTTGATTCGTTTATTTCGTTAATTCGTTGCACTCAAGCAGTCAGTTGCAAGCCGGTGCTTTGCGCTGTGTGTGCATGGTGACTTTCTGCCCTTCTTTTTTGCCGTCAAAGGCGGTAAATGAGACATTTGCTTGTGAAGACGGCTTGGTGAAATCATCCCGTTATCATGCTGATTGTTTCTCACGCTTGCTTAAGCATCACATATTCAGTTTCTCCTGCTAAATATTCATTTAACCATTTTTCCAGTTGTGGATGAATGGTTGGAGACAAAGTGAGAAACTTCAGGGCATTATTTTCCATTGAGTCAAGCGTTTTAGCTAATTCACAGGGTATAAGGCTTTGTAGATCATCCAGTTCGGTACCAGCATGAATTAACTCAATCATTTCTTTTTTCGCACCGATTTCATTGAGTTTGTTCATCGTCGAAGGCGAATACAAAAGCTGTTCCGCTTCATCAATTTCTATAGCATTGTGTTTGATTGCGACACCTAACCCAATACTGAGCACTGCTAACAATTTTTCCAGTTGATTGACTTGTTCTTTCATCATGATTTAATTACTCCAACCTTGCTTCACTTTCACATTGAAGACTTTCCCGGATGCGCTTTGGAAATAGTGGATAGAAATTGGAAGGCCGCTGACATCAAAACCATCTTGATAAATTTTTTTCCATTTGCCCGGTGCCACAACACGCAACATTTCCAATAGTGCTTTATTATGAATGTTGTGTTGCGTTTTACCATTTAGACGATTTGTAAACCCTTTAGGATAATTGGGTGATTCTTTAATGGAATTGTAAAGCATTTTTCTATTTGTTCAACTTAATGCATAAGTTGCCACGAAGATGGATAATTGCCACGCTGCTAAAGTTGTGCATTGTGTTATGTGTATGGCTAATGGGATAAATTGGGTTTGGCGTTGCTATTTTAAAAAATTGATCACACTAATAAGTATTGTAGACAGTTGGTGAAAAATAAAATTATTTTGAGGCCGTCAGTTGTAAGCTGCCGGTGCCCGATTAGGAAACGGGATTGATTGATTCGCTGTATTGTTTTCATTAATAACTTTCATATCAAAATGACCAATCGTGTCTACCTATTTTTATGCACAAAAACTTTATGCGCGAATTTAAGTCGAGGCTATTTTGCGCGCAAAAACTTTAACTTAGAACCGAGAACCCAATTCCCAATCATTCAACATCTTGTTGACCACTACCGTATTGTAGACAGTTGGTGAATTGTCAAATTATTTTTAGGCAGTCACCACCTAGAAGTCAAGTACAACTCATCTCAGAAATCTTTGATTAAACCCATCAACTTATTATTGATACATTTGATAATCTCCGACACGAATACCAATACCTTCGCCAAAAGGCGAGTGAAAAGGGCAAGGGGCAAAGTATAAATATATTTTATTTCAATGTTTAATGAAATAGGACATTAAGTGAATAAATGAGCCGTTTAGTTTGTAAATTATTGTTTAATAATATATTTTTTGTTTTTCCTTTCCCCTTGAACCGATCCCCTTGAACCGATCCCCTTTCCCCTTCTGGTTTAACTTGTTCCCAAGGAATTGACCCTTCTTCTTTAAGCGCATCGTCAGCATCCGCATTGTCAATGTAGTCTTCAAGTTCTTCAATCACGTCAACCTCTTCTATCGGCACAACGGCTAAAAACACTTTATCTTGGTAAATCAAACGCGCCCTTTCGGGTGCTTTGCTGTTAAGAAATTCTCCCAAAGTGTCATAGACACGGATAAGTTCCAACTGACTATGGCCATTAATACACTTGTTAAGTTGATCTACCACATCAACATCTTCTATTGGCACAACGGCCAAAAATACCTGGTTTCGATATGTCAAAGTCATACGTTCTTTTTCAGTCGCCACCTGAGCCAACAGTTCGGTTAATGTCGGTTTGGTTTCACGTTCTTCATTTTGAACCGCCTTTCGTTGTGGCAACGCGTTTTCTTTGAGAATAACAATGACTTCCGCACTTAATCCTTTTCTGAATTCTGGGGAACGAACTGTAATCATGCCGTTTTGCTGAGTTTAATGGAGCCTCGCATGGTATTTTTCCTTCAAACTGATGAAATACAACTCTGTGGTGGGAGCAGGTTTGCAATCTGATCCCGAACCGAAAACTGAGTACAGCGACTCCCAGAAATTTCTCGATCTTTCAATACACGCTCTGCAACGGTTTTTCCCTGAATTGCGGGGACGATTGCTGCCACTTTGCGGCTTGTTATACCTACATAAAATTCAATAAAATCAAATACTTAATAATAGGTAATGGGTAATGGGTAATGGGTAAAAAAGTCGTTATATACCAATAACCAATTATGTTTAATTCCCAATCGCGCCTAATTTTTGTGCACAAAATTATGTTTTGATGGAGTCCAAACTTTAGTTTGGACTTTTGCCGTTCGCTAATCCGCCAGTCTAATCGTTTGCATCGCCAAATTGGAACGGGAAACAGCTTCTAAACCTTCGGCGAGTGGATTTTTCCGTTCGGCAACATAAAGCGCATAAAGGGTATATTCGCCTCCCATCCCCGGTGGAACCCTAAATTCTAAAATAGCGTGTCTGGTTTCCTGAGTTGGCACCGAGGATTTTAACGATTGCGGCTCTGGGCTAAATGCCCAAGGTAAATGGACATGGTTTTTTCTCCTGTTAAGTTGAGTTGAGTACAGCGAATTTATTTAAGTTGAGTACAGCGAATTTATTTAAGTTAAGTACAGCGAATTACGTGGATAAACGAATTTTTAAAAAGGGCTAATTAAGCCATTGAATTTTTCAGTGTTTACTAATGATTCCTATTTATCAAAGGCTTTAATTCGTTTATCCTCGTAATTCGTTGTACTCAATTGTTGTTGTACTCAATTGTTGTTGTACTCAATTGTTGTTAATTGGATAAATTGGGTTTGGCGTTGGCTATTGGCGTAAAAATTATCACAGTAAAGGATTGACAATTAAGACAGTGGATAAATTGTTAAATTAAAAATCCAAAGCACAGCGAAGCCGAACTTTGAACCCTGAACAGTTGTTTGCACCATCACCGGAAAATTTACCGCAACAATCTTATAAAGGGACGAAAAATCACTGTTATCTCTAAAATCACTTTTTGATAAAAGCCCTGTAAACGAGATAAAATACATCTCAAGTGATAAACTTTGGTCGTCCTGAAATGTAAGTTGTTTTTAGGAATCGGCCAACTTTAGTTTGGGTAATAGCCATCGCTGCCCAAAAGGTAATAGGCTTACCACCTATCAGTTTCTATAATAGACATTATACCGATTAAACGTAACTCATTGAATTTACTTGAATTTATATTTTTTTAAACATGTAATAAAATCAAGCACTTAATATTAAATCGGTATAATGTCTAATAAGTACTGAAGCATAAATTTTCGTATATTATGAATTTTTGCTGTGTACAGGACAAAAAAGTGTTAAAGCCGTGATGCTATCGCTTTTTTTGCGATAGTATCACTCAAAAAATAGCACTGGTTATTACAATGATATTTTTGACTCAATAAGAATTT
>QNER01000894.1 GCA_003646175.1 Candidatus Parabeggiatoa sp. nov. 1 | reverse complement strand
ACAAATTGGTTGTGTTAGGCACACCGAGTAGCATGTGGAATGGTTTCTATGAACTCGACGGTGAAGTGAAACCTCAACATGAAACAGCATGGGCGACATTAGGTGACGCTATAAATGAGAACATTGACTATCCCGAAGCGGAATAAATCGAGACAGAAAGGATAGTCGAACACTTGGACACTTTAGAAAGAGTTCTCAGTGAATACCTTGATATCAACCACCGAAAGTGTCTTTGGTCATTTGCTAGCCAATCAACCCATTCCTAATACCGACAAAGCCGTTAAAAAACTGCTCAAGGAACATGGCGTTTTAGTTGAATTTATGTTTTTAAACGGTTTGAAATTTATCCGTAATCCACAAAAATTACTATCTGTTGATTACGTCATTTTAGACATTTATATACTGATTGGCTCAGATGACTCAGAAGCCCTTAACAAAATATTACAAGATTACTATGAGTATGAACCGCAACCCGATGATGAAAGTGCAGACGAACTGAGTTTTGATAAAGCTAAGGGACGGCTCATACCGGTTGCAGGTTATCAACTTTATATTGAGTTGGTTATGGCACTTGGCTTTCCTAAAGAACACATTTTGTTCTGCTCTAACCATGCTGAAGAGCAAAAGGATATCCAAGCTGTCTTTAAACAAGCCAAAATCGAATTGCCGCTGTTACTCTCTAAAGATGACAAGGCTGAAGTGCAAGCATGGGTAAAAGAACGCCGTTAAAATCCCTATTTTGTGCTACGGCGTGGCATTATTGAAGGTTGCCGCCATATTCTTTCACAACTTGACTCCCACCCCGCCGCTGAAGTCATCCAGTTTCATCAATTTATTAAGCGGGGCAATGCTGAAAAGATGGTAAATGACATGCGAGATTATTTGACCATATTGCAAAATTTCTTACCGATTCGCCAGCCTGACGATAAGCAAAAACGCTACAACTATAAGCTGTTTGTCAGAACCTTAGTCCATGAATGGGAGGCAGCCGAACCTTCTTTGATTGGTCAAACCAAAGATCAACCACTTAAGATGTTTGGTTGGATCATGAAAAACGTGCGTAACTGGGCTGCACATAAAAGTGTGTTTGAAAACCTGACATAAAAGGAGGTTGCCTTTCTGTTTTTAATCAACCTGCGTGCTATGTTTCAACTGGAACCCGCTAAAACCCAGCCCTTTGAAGAGGCGTTGTTGAGGCTGTTTGGTGAACCGCTTTCTAAAGCCAACCTGTCAAGTCTTATTGGTGGCAAGCGCTTGAATTTAGCGAAATCCTATTCCTCTCTGAAGAGGAAGGTCAAAAACTACCAAGATGATGCTGTTACTTTTCGGAGGATGCTAAACAATCTTGTCAATCAAGATAAGGTTCCAAGCCAAGAAATAAGCCACCGCCTGCTACAAATGTTTTGGCATGATTTATCGCCGGTTAAAGTAGATCATGTCGAAACTTCCACTGGAAGTGGTCTTAAAAATGCGGGTATCTGGTACACTTTCCAACTACATAACTATGGTAAGGATAATCCCAATTCTTTTCTATTCCAGTTAGCACGGCATATCTATCCAGACAGCAAATTAGAGGAGTAATAATTGCCTAAAAAAGTTTTGCACTAACTAAACCTTCGAGGTTTGCCAAACCTCGAAGGTTTTTACCAAAAACAACAACTTTTATGGAGGAAAGTATAGCGTTTCCCGATTGAATGAAGTACAAAATTATATCCAGATTATAATGAATGAAAGTTGATATTTTATTAATACACCAACCCCGAAGGGGTTTTCAGGCTAAAGTTTCGCTCAAAGTACATTTACCTGAAAATGTGAATAGCCCCAGGTGGAACCTGGGGTCCATTTCCGTATATAAGTTTAGTTTATTCAATCGGAAAATGCTATAAGGAGGACCGATGGCGAAAAACAAAGGCAGACAGAAGACGGCGAAAAACAACTCGTCAACGGAGTACGACAGTCCTTGGAAGGACATCATTGAGCACTTGTTTGAAGACTTTATGAAATTCTTTTTCCCCCAAGTGCATGAACAAATTTACTTGGCACTGGGTTATGAATTTCTGGAACAAGAACTTAAAAGGGTTGTCAGGGAAGCGGTGACTCAAAATCGGGCCGTGGATAAGTTGGTGAAAGTTTGGCTCAAAAATGGTCAACAAGCATTCCTGTATATTCATATTGAAGTGCAGGCGCAATATGATGCCAATTTTTCGGAACGCATGTTCATTTATCACTATCGGCTGTATGATCGCTTTGGCCCCTTCGTTCTCAGCTTAGCTATTTTAGGCGATAATGTGGAAAGTTGGCGACCACGTAGCTATCATTATGAAACGATAGCGAGCGAGTTATCTTTTTGCTTTTCCATGGTAAAAATGTTAGATTATCAAGATAAATTGGACGACTTGGAAAAATCCAGCAATCCCTTTGCCATGGTAGTCAGAACGCACTTAAAGGCATTGGAAACTCAAAAATCACCGCCACAACGGTTGAACGGGAAAGTGGCATTATTTAAAGCACTGTATGAAGCAAACTACAGTGAAACTGAAATCATGAGATTGTTTGCTTTTATGGATTGGCTCTTGACGTTACCCGACGAGTTAGCACAGCAATTTGACGAGTTTATTGAGCAATATGAGGAGGCAAAAAAAATGGAGTATCTAACCAGTTTTGAAAGAAGGGGCATTGAGAAAGGCCGTCAGCACTGCCTTCAACAAGGCCTTCAACAAGGCCTTCAACAAGGCCTTCAACAAGGCCTTCAACAGGGTATTCAACTGGGTGTCTTGCAAAAATCGCGCGAGCATGTGACTGAAATTTTGGATACTCGTTTTCAGCCGGTACCAAAGACGCTGGTGCAAACTATTCAAACGATTGATGACACCTCGTTGTTGTCTAAGCTTCATAGAGAAGCCATTTTGGTTGACTCTCTGGAAAGGTTTGAACAACTGGTTGATAAATATACGATACCAGCATATCGTTCCCACCACAAACCCCATTAAAGGGCTCAATGCCATTAAGTTAAGCTTTTTCATGAAGGCAACCATAAAGGATTGCCCCTACACGAGATAACGATTCGTAGGGGCAATTCCTTGTGGTTGCCCTTAACTTAATGGCAGTGCATTAAAGAAGGTTCCCAGGGCGCAGCCCTGGGCTTTAATAAAGCGCCCTTTCAGGGCTGAGTAGTTACGAATAAAGTTAAACCCATGAATGGGAAGTTGCCTATCCATTTTGGTTTCATCCTAAAATAAAACTTATGGTTAGTAAAAATAAATTAAATAAGGGAAAATATATCCATGTCTCAAAGAAAGAGGTATTCTAAACGGGGACTTTTTGTCCTACTTATCACCTCTCTTTTTTTGCCGCAACCGGTGGTGGCAGATGGTATCGAACTGAAATGGAACGGGGGATACCTATCACCCAATTCTAAAGGGAAGGAAAAAGGCATCCGTTATGGCATCAATTCGCTTATGGGTTTGTCTGCGGTTGCGAAGTATGTGAGTTTGGAATTTGGTTTCGGGCAATTTTTTAGTGATATGTTACCGGATGCGTGCCCGTGTTCGTTAGCAACGAATGGGTTATTGGCTAATGGCTATTCTGCTTATGCAGAAGTAGGTTTAAGAACGCCAGCCTTTTTCAATGTCATGGGCGGAGTAGTCGCCGGGCAGGATTTCTATTTAGACTCAGATTTATATGAAGTGAATGGTAGAACGGAAAAGGCGGAAGGGGGATATTATCTCGGTTTGGATCTCTTTTATCAACATGGTAAAAACCGGTATGTCAAAGTGAGATACCAATCGTATGGAGATGACAGTGATTTTGATGGACAAATCAGTATCGGTTTCGGTGTAAAATGGGAATAGAGCCAATAAATTCTATTTTTCACCAGCCGTTGACGGATACTATCGGGAAAAGAGATAGCATCCGCTTCGGTTTTTTTCCTGTGTACAGAACAAAAAAGTGTTAAAGCCGTGATGCTATCGCTTTTTTGGCGATAGTATCACTAAAACAATAGCACTGGTTATTACAATAATATTTT
>QNER01000893.1 GCA_003646175.1 Candidatus Parabeggiatoa sp. nov. 1 | reverse complement strand
TTACCATCGATTTTCAGCCCCTGAAAGGGGCAAACATACCAGCCCAGGGCAACGCCCTGGGTAAAAATAAAGCCCAGGGCAACGCCCTGGGTAAAAATAAAGCCCAGGGCAACGCCCTGGGTAAAAATCAAAATAGATTCCTAAGGCGTTGCCCTAGGCTGATATGTCAACCCCTTTCAGGGGTTTATAAATTGATTTACCATCGATTTTCAGCCCCTGAAAGGGGCAAACATACCAGCCCAGGGCAACGCCCTGGGTTTTTCAGCCAGTTTGCCTAGTACACTGTCAATTTGGTTTTTACGGGTACCATATTGGAGTCCAAACTGAAGGAAGGGCGGTTCTTCGAAAATCTTGGACTCCTGCTACCCGTCAATAGAACATTGACAGAGTACTAGTACACTGTCAACTTTGTTTTGACGGGTAAAATAACTTGGCTCAGGAGTCCAAACTTTAGTTTGGATTTTTTTACCAATAAAAATAAGTTTGACAGAGTACTAGTACACTGTCAAGCAAAAAGTGTCGGGTGACAATTTTATTATATAATATTCATATAGTTAGTAAATTATCAACCAGACAGTTAATGATTGACAGTGTACTAGGTGAAACCTAAGGAAAAAATTATTGAGCCGGAAAATGACCCACTTTCACGTTAGGAAAACGATGTTCCCCATTATTCTGATCGCGCACAATAACGGTGAATAAATCGTTCCACACTCGTGAGTATTCAATATCACCAGGGAATAATGGATCAGTGCCTGGTTTTTTGAAGGCAACACCTTGGTAAAGTTGATCGCCATTTGGCAAATCAGCCACTTTATTCAACTCGGTGACAACTTTTTTATCAGTTAAATTGTTCAGCGTCACCGCTTGAATAGGTGAACTGCCCACCCTGACAACGGCCATCACTTTGATTTCGGCCTCGCTCTTATGCATTAACATCGGCGAAAAGCCGGCCATAATCACCTGTGGTAACGCTCGGCGTGGCCCTTGATAAGCATAATTGGGTTGCGTGACTGCCATCCCCGGCGTAGGCACTTCACTGGGAAGCCATTTGTCATACATATATTGCCAGCCCGGGTAATGGTGCGCTTGATTAAAAGAATCGCGTACTGAAACCGTAAATTGACCGCGATAGCCACCAAACAAACTATAATGACAATTATCATCATTGCAAGACGAAGGCGCAGAAGGAATGCCTAACATTTGGGCCACTGGGCCATGAGGTAAAGCACGAGGTTCAAAAGAAAGCTTCTGCTGATAAACTAACCCATAGCGTTTGGTCGCAGCATCCAACAGTATGACACCCACTAAGTCCATATTGTTAATGGTTAAACCACTGCCATTCATAAGATAGCCCACATCCCCCACTGGATTGAGTCCTTCCTCAACCACGGCAAGCACTCGCACTTGGTCATCAGCATCATCTATAAACATGGGGTCAAAGCCAGCCATCAAGAGTTGGGGAAACGTTTTCACCTTTCTATTAACGGTGTCTACCTGCACATAATTCAGTCCCAGTGAGTTAGCGATATACAATAAACCGCCAGAGAAAGCAACCAAATGGGTAGGGCGGTTGCCTAATCCCATGCACACACTGGCCTCCAGTTTATCGGTGTAGCGCACCAGTTTCGATTGCGCTTGATCAAGTATCCAGAGTTCCCCGCCCAACCATGCCATGGCTTTAGGGGCAGTGAGGAGACTTGCATCGCTAATGGTTTGAGGCAATTCGTCCAGATTGCTGGTGTTGATGATACTCAGTGATTCACCTTTGACATTGGCGACAAATACGCGATTTTCGCTAGGGTGCGCCGACAAAGCGGTGGGGGCATTACCAACACCGATGTTTTTCAGATGAGCCTGCGTGCTTAAATCAAACACCGCAACTATGTTCTCCATCTCACAAGCCACAAACAATTGTGTGCCTTTGACGGCCAAATCCGAGGGTAAACTACAACGCCCATTCGGTACTGCTAACGTTGCCAACTCGCTGCCATCGGTATTTGACAATACACGCACACCGCGAGCATTTCTGTCGGCGACCAATAACCTTGGTGTTGTGTGGTCAAACAATAACGCGGTAAAATCGCCGCTAACAGGCCAAATACCAATAACTTTCCATTGGGCAGGCTCAGCCGCCGAAATATCTAAAACGGCAATACCCGTGTTAAATGTGCCCGCGACAAATAAGCGCGTCCCATCAGGAGACATCGTTAACGCAGTCGGTTCTACACCTTGCAAAGACACCATGGTCACCACTTTTTGCTCAGTGGTACTCACCACTTTGAGATTTCCCCCGATTTCATCAACGGCTAATAGCCACTTGCCATCTAGCGTAGCGACCATTGCCCCAGGGGCATCAAACCCAGCACCGCCCACAGCAACGCTATTGACATCACATTGGGCAGCTTGCACGGCCTGTCCATTGGGCAACGTGATTAACAAACCCATCAATAACCCTAACAAGGTTAGGTTATGTTTATACATAGAAAGTTCTCCTTTACAGCAAAATTTGGATGGTTTGTAGGGTGGTGGCTTTAAAGCTGCTAATCCACTCTACATGGCTACATAACATAACGTTTAATCGCTACTTTGCATCAAGCATTTTTAAAACATACCTAAACATCGTGATTTATATTAATTAAGTATAGCAAGTATAGCGGAGTTTTTTTTGATAGCAAGTCTGAGCAATAACGACAAAGATTATTATATATAAGAAGGGATTTAAAACAACAATAACATATTTATTAGCAGGAGTACAAAGCGAACATATTAGCAGGAGTACAAGGCGAACCTTGTACGAATAGTTTGCATATTAGCAGGAGTACAAGGCGAACCTTGTACGAATAGTTTGCCGATGTTTATCCCGATGGACAAATTGTGCAATAAATTATTGCATAAATTTCTTGGGAACACAATGTCCGCAGTTATGCACGGTAGTTGTAGTTGAGTACAGCGTAGTTGAGTACAGCGTAGTTGAGTACAGCTTCTTTCCGAAATAAACGAATTGATACACTACAAGGATTGTATATAAGAAAGGATTTAAAACAATAACTACAATAATTACATATAAGAAGGAGGGGCGTTGTTCATCTTGACAATCATGCAAATCCACACAAGGCGACAACGGATGCTATCGCTGTGCGCGATAGTATCCGTTTTCATGCCTAAATCATTCTATTCCACCCGAAACCCGGATATCCCTAACATCCACTGCTCAGGATGCGCCAACGGTTCAACCCCCACCGGCACACGCAACAAATAAACCACATATTCCCCGCGTGGAATCTCCGCACTCACCGGCACCTCAATCGCCACTTCACCGCCTTGCCACATCGGCAGCGTCGCACCATCAAACGGCACAAAACCATTCAACTCCCCTCAAAAAAATGGCAACAACTTGCTGCAGCCGGTGCCTTGCCACAGGGAGGAATCAGGATAGCCGCGCGTTTGTCAGTCAGGTTTTTTTTGACATTGGGCATCATCATTCAAATCCGTGCAAAGAGTGTTTTTCTGGCTGAAAGTCAGGTGGGCGATACCATCCCATAGAGTACCGATCCAAACTCCCCCTTGTTCATCTGAGAGAAGGACATAGACAGAATAGGAAGGCAGATTTGAATTATCTTCATTAAAGACTTGCCAAGAGCCATCAGGTTTGAAGTGGGCGAGACCACCAAACTCAGTTCCGACCCAAACTCCCCCTTGAGCATCTGAGAGAAGGGCCAAGACAACATCGGAAGGCAGATTTGAATTATCGGTCTGAAAGACTTGCCAAGATCCATCCTTTTTGAGGTGGGCGAGACCACCACCTATAGTTCCGACCCAAACCCCCCCTTGAGCATCTGAGAGAAGGGCATTGACAGTATTGTCAGGCAAAGTTGAATTATCTTTATTAAAGACTTGCCAAGAGCCATCCTTTTTGAAGTGGGCGAGACCACCAAAAGTTCCGACCCAAACGCCCCCTTGAGCATCTGAGAAAAGGGCCTCGACATCATTGGAAGGCAGATTTGAATTATCGGTCTTAAAGACTT
>QNER01000892.1 GCA_003646175.1 Candidatus Parabeggiatoa sp. nov. 1 | reverse complement strand
GCGAAGGTAAAAGCAATCTTGTTTTCACACAACCTTCAAATCCGCGATATAGGCCAATTTTTTCATCGATACCAACGTTTCGGCAATATCTTCCTCTGTGTGTAGCGCGGTTACCATAAAGCGGAAACCGGTATTTGTCCACTCAACCGCCGGATAAACGGCCGGCGTGACGATGATTCTTTCATCCACCATGAGTTTTTTCAAAAATTCAATAGAAGTGGGCTGTGTTCCCAAAGTGACTCTGATTAAGTGAGAATCTTGCGGACTGGCTATGGTATAGCCTAATTCCTGCAAACCCTGAATAAGTTGGCGGGTGCGTTTTAGTATCATCGCACGCATCTTTTCACCTTCGTGTTCGTTGACTTCAAGGCCAGCAATCCCGGTGGCAAGACTTGCAGTGGGTAATGGGCCTGAGAAAATCATCGAAAATGCATTATGTACTGCGGTTTTAATAGCGGGATCACCGTAAGCCACAAACCCCCCCATGGTCGAATACGCTTTGGATAACTGACCCACATAGATAAGGCCATCGCGCTCATAATCAAGGCCATAATATTTAACGATACCATTACCCCGTTTTCCATAAGGAAGTTCGGGTGACGGTTGTTCACCTAATACGCCAAAGCCATGCGAATCATCTACCATAATCCAAGCGTTATAGCGTTTACCCAATTCAACGAGCTCGGGCAAGGGCGCGTGAGTGCCATCTAAGGAGTAAACACCATCAACCGCCACGAGTTTTTTGCAAGGGTGCGAGATAGCTGCCATCCGGCGTTCCAAATCGGCCATGTCATTGTGACGGAAAACAATGATGCGACTTCCCCGCTCGTGACATAAGGCAGCCGCTTTTTGCAAACAAGTATGTGCATATTGATCAATGAACAGGGTATCCTTCGGCCCAATAAGTTCTGGCATGATTCCCATATTAAGCAGGGTGACGGTCGCAAACACATCCACATAAGGGGCTTCTACCAGCTCGGCTAATTTCATTTCCAAATCTTGGTATATCTGTGGAGAAGCTAAAGCCCGTGTCCAAGGCGGATGTACTCCCCACTGCGCCAAGGCTGGCTGAACGGCATCCATAACGTATGAGTCCCAGTCAAGTCCTAAGTAGTTGCACGAGCCATAATCTATGTACCATTGCCCATCGAACAGAGCGCGTCGGCCTTTGAGTTCACTAGAAAAACGGTAGCTAAAATCAGCCATTTCTTTAAAATCTTCAGCCATTTCATCTTCAGCCACAAGCGTCACTTCTGTGTCTGTTGTTGGCTGTAACCGTTGCTCAACATCAGCCATTTCGTTTCCAACGACCAATGTCGGCTCTATACCCGCACCAGCGTTTGATGGCAACTGTTGAACTAGAAAGCCAGTCATCTTGTGCAAAGTCGGATGATCACGTAAGAATGTGTTTGACAGAGTCACGCCATAAGCTTTTTCCAACCTTTCTCTCAATTCAACACCAGAGATTGAATCTATACCACTTTCGATCAGATTCTCATCATTATCAATATGGCTGAAACCAGTCACGGTGAATAACATAGCGCGCACCTTTGTGAGGATAAGTGCGTGACGCTGGTTGGGGGCTGCTTGTGCCAAGCGTTTGTCGGCAGACAGTGCTTTTAAATCAGATGGCGCAGATGATTGGTTCTGGATATGCTGCAAGGGATTGGGTTGACTGGGTTTGGATACTGGTATCCAATAGCGTTCCCTCGCAAACGGGTAGGTGGGCAGAGGAATACGCTGCGGCTTATTGGCGGAATAGATTAAGTGCCAGTCTATGTCTATCCCGGACACCCACAGTCGGGCCAGTTGGGCCAGTTTTCTATTTTTGATAAGACTTTTGACAAAATCTATTCCTTCTTCTCCTTCAATTAAAAGCCGGGACTGGGTGTTTTGAATATTGCCGCGATAACAAGCCTCTATCTCTGTTTGGCCTTGAACATATTGGGTTAATTTGTCTTTTACCTCTTCAATACTTTCTACCACCATCGCTAACCGTTCATTCATCGCTTCGCGGCCCACTTGCAAGGTGTAAGTGAGATTTGACAACAGAATATCTGGTTGTTTTTCTAAGAAATCTAGCATCTGCTGAGCAATTGCTGCAAGCCGTTCGTTATTTTTGGCCGACAGAACCATCAGTTGATTCGACTCACTGGCAACTGGCAGTGACTTCTGTTCATATTCTTCCAACACAATATGGGCATTGGCTCCGCCAAAACCAAAGGTACTCACACCGGCACGACGAGGTATTTTTTGACCTTCATTGTCAGTCAAAGGTGTCCACGTTTGGTTTTCGGTGACAAGGTAGAACGGACTGTCTTGCAGTTGAATATAAGGATTGATTTCCGAAAAGTGCAATAAACCTGGCAGTGTCTGATGCTTCATTGCGAGCAACACTTTGAAGACACTCGCCATTCCTGAGGCCGCCTCCAAATGACCAATATTTGTTTTCACTGAACATAAGCCACAGTGCGGTTCTTTGGGAAAGGATTTCCCCGATTTTTTAGACATCTCGGCAAACGCCTTTTTGAGCGCATTGATTTCAATCGGATCGCCTAAAGGGGTACCCGTGCTATGTGTTTCTATGCAACTAATGGTGCTGGGATCGAGATGAGCGTTTTCGTAGGCACTGATTAATAATTGTGTTTGGGCATTGGGGTTGGGTGCCGTCAGCGAGGTCGCATGACCACTGTTGTTTTCAGCCGTACTTCTAATCACCCCATAAATTGTGTCGCCATCTGCTTGTGCTTGGCTTAAAGGTTTTAACAAAATCGCGCCAACACCTTCACTGCGAACATAGCCATTAGCTTGTTTATCGAAGACTTTGCAACGACCATCCTCACTCAACACGTCCGCCTTGCTAAAGGCAATCGTCATGGTGGGACTTAATATGACATTGACTCCACCGGCGATTGCCATGTTACAAGCACCACTTTTAATCGCTTCTACGGCCTTATGAATCGCCACCAACGAACTTGAACAGGCAGTATCAATAGGCTCACTGGGGCCATGCAAATTCAGCAAATAGGAAATGCGGTTTGCCACAATGGAATGGCCCGTGCCAGTTGGAGCGCGTGCTTCAATAGCTAGCCCATTTTCCATCAACAGATCAGCGTAATCGTTGGTTGACACCCCCACAAATAAGCCCGTTTGGGTACCTGACAAATCCGAAGCTTTATAGCCGGCATATTCAATCGTTTTCCAAACCGTTTCCAAAAAGAGTCTTTGTTGGGGATCCATAAAATCCGCTTCTCGCGGTGAAATGCAAAAAAACAGCGGATCGAATTTATCCACTTCAGGCATAAAACCTCCCCATTTAACGTCTGTTTGATTGGCTTCCACCTGCGAGTCACCATCACCGGAGTAGGCTTGCCAATCCCAACGATCCCGCGGCACTTCGGTAATCAAATCGTCCCCGGCTTCTAAGTGTTGCCAGAAACTTTCCAAGTCCTCAGACTGTGGCATCATACCGCTCATACCAATAATGGCTATTGGTGTGGTGGCGGTTGAATATCCGCTGCCTTTTCCTTCAGGGACACTCACTGGTTCAACGAACCGGCTTCTGAGTTTGACTTCAGGGGCTGTTGTTGCAGTCGTTTCTATTTCCACCGCCGGTGACGTACTGGAAACGGCTTCAAAACGGTCCTGGTAATAGTCAAGCAGACGTTCTTGATACTCGTCGCACAGGAAGCGAGAAAAGGCCGCCACCGAGGGATATTCAAAGAATCTCGTCGGCGTGACGGAAAATTTGTACTTGTCATTGATTTTATTAGAAAATTCTGTGAAACTAATCGAATCAAAGCCGTATTCGCTGATGTCTTCGGACAGATCAATGTCCTTGGCACTCACCTTTAAAATGGCAGAGGCAATACTCAACAAATCGGGTTGGAGTTTCGCCAACAGTTGGCTTTGAGCAACTTCTTTAGTAGGTGTGGTTGCTGTGGGTTTCGACACCGCGGCTGGAAGCCCTAACACTTTATTGACCTTCTGGCGATAGCCCTCTATCACGAGAAATTGACTTTGTTCTTCCCAT
>QNER01000891.1 GCA_003646175.1 Candidatus Parabeggiatoa sp. nov. 1 | reverse complement strand
GTTACGTAACCATGTCGAAGGGCTGCTTTATAGGTGGCGTATTTATGTGAAAGCCAAAGACGATTTTACACCAGACGATAAGGAGTTACTTATGAACTTCTCAGAGATTTATCGAGAACACGAAGAAAAACTGTTACAGCAAGGCCTCCTGCAAGGCCTCAAACGAAGTCAGGAGATTATGGGAAACTTGCTGATCCGATTTGGCGTCATTGATCAAACACTGTCACAGGTGATTGAACCATTGCTCAAATTACCGCCCAAAGAGTCATCACGCCTGATTTTGCAATCCTCTCGTGAGGAATTAGTGGCAAAGTTGAGTCATTAAGCTAAATTGCGTGGGCACGTTTGTGCCCACCCTGGGGCCGTTTGGTGGGGTGTTAAATATAAACACATTTATTGGTTGATTTTTCACCCTATTTTTATTCCAAATCACACCCAAGCTGTCGGTGAAATCTAGGTTTATATTGAGTTCATTGTCGACAGCTTACCCACCCTACGAATCTACGAATCTATCCCCGTCTCAATTTTAAAGCGGTTTTTTCGTACAAGGTTCGCCTTGTACTCCTGATAATATCACGCGGTTTTTCGTACAAGGTTCGCCTGAAACGAATGAACTTCGTACAAGGTTCGCCTGAAACGAATGATTTTCGTACAAGGTTCACATCAAAAAGCGATATTCTGGGTGCTAAGTTCTAATTCGTTTATTTATTTCCGTCAAAAACGGATACTATCCCGGCAAGGGATAGCATCCGTATCATTCGTTTACTTCTGGGATTAGTTGTACTTTTCTGATAAGTGAGGCTATTATTTATAGCGTTTCCCGATTGCATCAAGTACATTTATATCATTTAAGTAATTGATAATTATATTAAATAACCATTAACCATTAACCATTAACCATTGCTATATGTACACACACAACCATTGGTTTTCCAAGCCAATCATTTCTGCACTTTGTCTATTGAGTTTGGGTGCCCAAAGCGACGAAGACAACGTGACTTTTAGCGGTACGCCGCTGTATGTGGCACAACGTGGAATTCAAGCCCAACAACATGCTTTAGTCGTCGGTATCAATCACTATAAACACGCCGATGATTTATACCTGACAAACCTTGAAGGAACCGTCAATGATGCCATCGTGTTACGAGACGCTTTGCGTAGCGCCCATGTGCAATTACCAGATAGGCGGGT
Source organism: Candidatus Parabeggiatoa sp. nov. 1 (assembly GCA_003646175.1). Taxonomy (GTDB): domain Bacteria; phylum Pseudomonadota; class Gammaproteobacteria; order Beggiatoales; family Beggiatoaceae; genus Parabeggiatoa. The sequence continues at coordinate 2,845 of QNER01000891.1, read as the reverse complement.
ATTATTAAATGCCCAAGCCACTCGCGCAGCGGTTGTTCGCGCTTGGCGAGACATGGTTAAACAAGCCAAACCCGGCGACACCTTGATATTGACCTTTTCGGGACATGGGGGACAGGAACGGGACACCGCGCCTTTTGATGAAAAGGATCGTAAAGATGAAAACCTGCTTTTTCACGACTTTAACCCCTATCGGCCCACCCAAGGGCGCATCACCGATGATGAACTGTATGGGCTATTTAAACAAGCCAGTGCCTATAAGATTTTGTTTATCGCCGATGCGTGTCATTCCAGCGGCATGGTGCGTTCTACGGCGAGACCCTCTGGGCGGTTTCGTAGCGGTGGCTTTTGGAATATTAAGCCAGATGCCCCCCCATCGTTCCCCACACTGCCAACCCAACGCGATGACAAACTTCTGCCACACGTTACCCTGATTACGGCCGTCGAGAGTGATAGCTTAAAGGTGCCCGAAACCAAAATAAACAATCAACAGCATGGCGCGTTAAGTTGGTTTTTTGCCAAAGCTTTAACGGGCAAAGCCGATGGCAACCAAAATGGGCGTTTAGAACGTAACGAACTGGCACACTTTTTAACAGAAAAAGTAAGCGTCCACATGAAACATCTGCAAAAACCAAAGTTATTGCCACGCGCTGACACCGTATCAGTATTGACATTAGGTCAGGTTTCAAGTTCCCCATCCCCCACCGCACGGCCGACTATCTCCAAGATTGCGATCGCAGTGCAAAATGGCTATGCCCCTCAAGGCTTAACACGGGCGCGAGTTGTCACCACTTCCCAAACCTTTGATTTACGCTTTGTGGTCAAAAATCGGCGGACTGACGTATTTAACAACACCGGCGATAAAGTCACCACCTTGTCAAGCCTAAATATGAGCCGCTGGCAACGGGTGATAGATAAAGAACGTTTATTAAAGGTATTAGCCACGCAATTTGATATGCGCCTCAAACCGATTGGCTTTACTTTGCGCGAAGGCGATAAATTACATAAACGAGGCGAAGTGCTGCATTTTAGCATTGAACCGGGCGACAAATGGGAACGCTTAAACGCGCTCACCTTATTTAATTTAGCGGGCAATGGAGAATTACAGTTTTTGTATCCATTAACCAAATACAAAGATCCATTGGTTGAACGCTATTTTCCGTACATTCTGCCCCCGGCAATTGTCGCAAAGCCTTATGGTGGCGATAATTTAGTCGCAGTATTATGCCAAAAACCGGCTATCGGCTTGCATCGCTTACTGGCAAACAAGCAACCCAATATCCCAAAGCCTGAGCAAATCCTGTCCCATTTACGCGGTAATACCTGTCAAGTGGGACAATATGCGTTTTTTAGTAGCGAATAGTGATTAGCCAAATCGTGTGGGTACGTTTGTGCCCACCCTTAACACTCATTGATTATTAACACTTTTATGAAGACTTAGCGGTATCGAAGACAGGCTGCTAGATTTCTTAATATGTCATACTATAGTTTTTCAGAAAAATAATGTAACGAAACGGATGCTATCCCTTCTTAGGGATAGTATCCGTTAATTTCGAGAACATCTATAACTTGGCACTGATAAGTACTGAAGCACAAATTTTCAGGTATTTTGTACCCACCAAAGTCTTTTTGTTGCTTAAAAATGGAGGGCAAGAAAAAGCCCTAGGGAGCCCTACATTATTATTCATTTATAATGTTATAAAACTTATGCTTCAGCTTATTTCTGGGATTCGTTGTACTTTTTTAGAAACATCAAATAACCCCCCCCTTATTTCAAAAAATACTCTTCATAACGTGGTTTTCTGAGCCGAAGATTTGGGTAAGTTATTTTTTTTGTGCTCCATTACAACTCTAAAACCTATCGTTATATCTTGGTTTTTTGGCCGGTTCCCAAAACGGGCGGCAGCACGCACATAGGCCGGCAAGCTGTACCAAGAACCACCGCGAATCACTCTAAAGCTACTCGTATTTTGTTTGTCAGAACATTGTTGTTCTTTTCCGTTATATTCATTCTCATATTCTGAACAAGTCCATTCGTAAACATTTCCCAGCGTATCATACAAATTAAAATAATTAGAGTTAAAAGAACCAATCGGGGCAGTTTTTTTATTGTCCCACTGACTACCGCAACCATCACAATTAGCCTGATTAAAGCCAATTTTATTTCCCCACCAATATTTAGTTTCCGTTCCAGCCCGTGCCGCATATTCCCATTCGGCTTCTTTGGGTAAGCGATATTGTTTGCCAGTTTGCTGACTCAACCATTCTGTATAAGCAATGGCATCAAACCAAGAAACATTAATCACCGGCCGCTTGCCCCGCCCCCAACCTTCATCTGACGGCTTTTCCCGGCTGGTAGCAACAGCAAAACGGTCATATTCCGCAAAAGTCACTTCAGATCGACCGATTGCAATGCTGCTCACAGAAACGTGATGCAGATGGTGCTCCCCATCAGAATGCCGATGAATATCCCCAGTACGAAACTTTCCGTCAGGAATCACCACCATTTCAGGCCCTTTTCCCCCCTCCAATAATTTGTCAGAAAATATTTGACCGGGCGTACATGGATGCTGATGATCAGTAGATGACATTGTTGGTTCTGTCGTATTATCTTTATCATAGAATGGAATAAAATATTGATATTCAACCCAAAGCAATGCCATGCCAACAACAACACCGCCAATAATGGTAGCAATAATGGCCGTTTTCAAATGTATTTACCCTCTTATTTCACCGATTTATTGAAAAAATGGATAGTCTCCGTCGTGCGAAGGTGGATAGCCCAAAATGCTTCGACAATGACTATACCTATTGTTGATTTATTTTAATTATTATAAGTATATCAAAT
>QNER01000890.1 GCA_003646175.1 Candidatus Parabeggiatoa sp. nov. 1 | reverse complement strand
TTTGGGATGAATGGCAAGGGCCTCAATATCGTGTCCTTTGTACATCGGGCCTAACGCGCCAATTGCGAGATCATCAAGAGTCACTGTAAAGAACTGCGAGTTGTTGAGTCCTTTGTCGTTCACGGCGTAGATTTTGCATGTGGCTGGTGTTGGCACTGCAACGCTCGTATCAATTTCAAGATCAATCTCAATGACGGAATCATCGCCTTCGAGAGTAATGTCTTGAGTCGCTAAGTTGCGACCCTCTTTACTGACATTCAACGTATAGTCACCTGACAACAAGCCAGCAATTTCAAAGTGACCCTGTTCATCGGTAACTACCGTCTTATCCTCTATTTCAACGGTGATGCCTTTGACAGGTTGACCCGATTTATCAAGGATAGAACCAGAAATAGTGTAAGTCATGTCCTTAACAGATGCATGAACCTTCGCTACCGATTTTATATCTGGATCGGCCTGTGATATTGCCGTGACGGTAATGACATTTGTGGCGCCACGAGTTGTAGGAAGCGTTACATCAAGTACCAAGTCAATGAATTCCAGCCCATCAATTTCGATGGTGGAGGGTAACTCACCCAATGTCCAACCCGCCGTGTCGGTGACGCTTAGAGTGTATGTATCCTTTTCTGGCCCATTGTTAGCCAAAGTTAAACGAACTGGAAGGACGATTTCTGGCTCCCCAATCTTCTTGCCGGCCCCGGTTAGCGAGACATCACGCAGGATTTTGTTGGGGCCTAACACAATGTCAGTGGCTTGGATAAGAGCAGACAGTTTCACGCCATCATCTAACAAGATAATATCGGCAAATAATTGCACTATTCCGCCGGCTTTTATGATTGGACCATTATTTCCTCTCAAGTCAATGACACCATTTTCGCCAACCGCCAGAGTCACGTTATCAGTGGCATCAATGACTACGCCACTCATATTGCGGAGGTCCAGTATCCAATCTTTTCCACCAAAAATTTTTGCGTTTCCACCGCGAACTTTCGTGTTAGCATTGGCGAGAGAAATAACGTTAGGGTCAATTATTACCCAACCATTACCATTGCTAGCTGTCTTCGCACAACCGGTTCCAGCCATGCCAGAACCATAGTTTCCACCTTCAAGATGAATCTTGTAGGCAGTCAATCGTAGGTCGCCGCCATTTCCCGCTTCGCCGGTATTACTATCACAAGTGCAATTTCCACCGTTACCGGCAAATATGTTGGGTTTTTCCCATACATTATTTGGGTTAAAAAACTCCTCGTTATACAAATGTTTGTGATTACTCGATACCTCGGTTGAACCACCTTTTCCGGCTGTTCCGCCAGACTCGCCATATATGTCACCACCTTTACCGGCTCTAATGGTACCTTTGTTGATTATATTGCTACCCCGTACAGTTGCACTACCGCCGGATGCACCGATCTTAGAACCGTTTCCACCGTTGCCAGCGATAATTTTGCCTTCATTGAAAATTGGCCCGCCACTTCTTAAGATGACATCAGAACCTTTTTCAGCGTTTGTGGTTGGATCGAGATCACTACTACAATTAGCACCACCGGGTTCTTCATCATTACCGTCCGCATATGTAGTCCAGTCTGTTCCTGACGATGTATCTACCCAAGGCAAATCGCTTACATCTTCAACCTTGCCTATTATGCCCTTATTAGAAATGCCATCTGTTGCCTGTATCTCCAGTGAGAAGTTTTCTTGGAAGTCTTTTATAGGTACTAATACCCCCCCTTTTTCAACGCACAATGCTTTCACTTTAGCAAGGACAGGAATACCAGTAATGTAGTGACCGTTATTGATCCGCACCACATCATTTTCATTGGGTACACGGTTCAAGGCATTTCCATTTTTATCAGCCCATACCTTATCCCAGGATATATGATCAGTATAATTTTCGTCACCATCCGAATCCAACGCCCAAGCGTGGTTGTCGTATGTTGTTGTTCTTGTTTGTATGGTAATATTGTCATCGGAGCAATCTACCAAGTCTTTGGCATTTCCCGTCGCTGTTATAACACCACTACCAGCATTAGAAGTAACAACCGTCAAGCTGGCTTGTTTAGCACCCGCCGATGTGGGTATAAATGACACATGAAGACTGCATTCCTCGGCAGGTTTTAAAACCCCTTCGTAACATCCGGGCCATTCCATACTAAAGTCACCAGAAGTCTCTCCGCTAACAGTAACGTTACTGATCTTCAAATTGACATCACCCGTGTTTTTGATAGTAATCGTCTTACTGGAACCACTACCCACTTTGAGTGTGCCGAAATCAATGGAACTTGGAGAAATTTCAAGCGTCGGCTGACCCGTATTAACCGCTTTTGCCAGCAACGGCTGGGTCTGTGTGTCAGAATTATCAAATTTGGCGGTTAAAGTAACCTCCTTAGTCCCTTCCAAAGTAGGCGAAAAAACGGTGTTAAACTGGCAGTAGTAGTAGCGGGAGAATAAGCCATCGAAACTTTCTTGCTCATCCTTGCAAACCTTATTCTTAATAGCGAATTCAGATGCATTGGCACCGCTAAGGCTAATGTCATTAACCGTAGGCCCATTTTGGCAATTTGACTTATCACCCCAAGTATAGGCATAAGCATAGTGCTTCATAGAGGTAGAACTACCAACCCGTTCCGTACCAAAGTCAGGCGGATTATTCGGCCAAGAGTACAAGCGAAACCGCGATTTGCAACCTCCAGTACTGCTTTTCTTCTTCGTGAGTTTACGAATGCGATGGTTCCCATAATCGGTAATATACAGATTATCTTCGCTATCTACTACAATCCCTAACGGGAAATTAAGCTGTGCCTGATCAGCAGGAATATTATCACCATTATAGCCGCCACTGTTAGGGATACCAGCGACAGTGGTAATCTTTTTGGTATTGACATCTACCTTGCGAATAACATGGTTCCGATTATCGGTAATATACATGTTTCCAACACTATCAAACACGGCAAAAGTTGGGACATTGAGTTGCGCGTCTATGGCAAGTCCACCATCGCCGCTATACCCACCACCGTTATACCCCAGTGGTGTTGCGTTACTACCAGCAACGGTTGTAATGATACCACTATTGATATCTAACTTACGAAGACGATGGTTATAATAATCGCCAATATACAAGAACTTATCCGTACCATCCTTAACCAACGTTATCCCCCCCGGGTAGTACAACTTTGCTGTCGTAGCAGGTATATTATCACCGTTGTATCCGGCACTCCCAGTTCCAGCAATAGTACTAACCTCTTTTGTGGTGAGATTCATCTTGCGAATACGATGGTTCCAAAAATCACCAATATATAGATTGTTACCATCTTTTATTAGCATGGCAGGATGGTTGAACTTTGCATCCACGGCAGGACCATCTTTATACCCTGCGACTCCAATAGTACCGGCGATAAGGGTGGTAGTACCATCAGAATTGACTTTGTAAATAACATGGTTCCCATGATCGCTAATGTAAAGAAGGTTCCCCATACTGTCTATATAGCCACCTGGGTGCTTGAATCCTCCTCCCAGATTCCCGCCTGCAACAGTGGTGATAATACCCGTGTTGAGGTTTATCTTACGAATAGCATGATTATCCCAATCAGGAAAATACAGGTTTCCTTTATCGTCTATCGGCCCACTGGTTGGGTGATTTATCAGTGCTTCTGTGGCTTGCCCACCATCGCCGCTGTATCCTGCCGTTCCGTTACCGGCAATGGTCGTTATGATAAAGTCTGCTGACTGTGCGTCATGAAACCAGCCTAGCATCCCTACAGCGATAAACATAATCGTTCGCCAACTTGACGAAGGACACGTTTGCCTTTTGGGTGGCCCCAAGTTAGTGTCCGGTATCACCGGAGCACGTTTGTTGAAGTTTAACTTCATGAGTGATAATCCTCCATTTTGGGAGATAAATAGTTGTCTGAAAGGTTTTCCTCCAGGGGCGATGCCCCTGGCTATATTAATGTCGCCCCGTTGGGGCTTTTCTATTAGCCCCTTCGGTATGTGTTATTAAAGCATCCAGGGGCGATGCCCCTGGCTATATTAATGTCGCCCCGT
>QNER01000889.1 GCA_003646175.1 Candidatus Parabeggiatoa sp. nov. 1 | reverse complement strand
TCGTTAAAATTGACGGGCAAGCCTATTAAGGATTTTAGCATATAGAGAAGGGTGATACCGCAAAAGTGCAAAAGTGATACTATCGCCAAAAAAGCGATAGCATCACGAAATGTCATATTGAATTTATTATCAACAGAATCCATTATAATCAGAATATTTTATGTTGCAAACTTTACGAAATTTTTTTATATATTTTATAAATCAATAATTTAGATGCTGTTCGGGAATTGCTGTCATGTCATTAGTGTTTGGGATTTCATAGGGCACAATCTAATCCTTTATTATATACAATCCTTGTAGTTAATAGGAAAATTAATCAATTTGTTAAACTTATAATTATGAATGAATTGGCTATTATCTGTGTTGATGATGAACCAGCTATACTCGATAGTCTGGAAATTGAAATTAAAAATGTCGTTGATCAGAGTTATATCATTGAAATGGCTGAAAATGGTGAAGAGGCTTTAGAAATATATGAAGAACTGGTGGAAAATGGGACTGAAATTGCGTTGGTGATTTCGGATTACATCATGCCTGGTATAAAAGGAGATGAACTGTTAAAGCGTGTCCACACCAAGTCACCAAAAACCATCACCATTATGCTAACCGGGCAAGCCGATATTGAAGCGGTAGGTAATGCCATCAAGTATGCAAACTTATATCGTTATCTGGCGAAACCTTGGCAAACCGAAGACTTCAAATTAACCGTTACTGAAGCATTACGTCGCTATCTTCAGGAGAAAAAACTGGCGGCATTTTATACTGAATTAGAACAAAAAAACCAAGAACTACAAGATAAAACCGCACAATTGACTGACGCAAATCAAAAAATTCTGGCCTTCAATGAACAACTCAAATCTGACAATCTCCGCATGAGTGCAGAATTAAATGTGTCGCACCACCTGCAACAGATGTTATTGCCCCCAGTTTCTGAATTGTCGCAAATTAACGATTTAGAGATTGCTGGCTTTATGGAACCAGCCGATGAGGTGGGCGGCGATTACTATGATGTTATTCAACATGACGGGCGCGTTTTATTGAGTATCGGCGATGTCAGCGGACATGGTTTAGAAAGCGGTGCTTTGGCAATTATGGTGCAAGCGGCGGTGCAAACTTTATTCGCTAGTCATGAAACCGATCCTGTAAAATTTTTGGGTGCGCTTAATCATATGGTTTACCATAACGTTGCTCGAATGAAGGCCGACAAAGATTTAACCTTGGCTTTATTGGAGTATCAAAATGGACAATTATGCTTAACTGGACAACATGAAGAAATAATTGTGGTGCGAGAAGGCGAACTGGAATTGATCAATACGATTGATTTAGGTTTTCCAATTGGATTGATTGATGATATTGCTGATTTTGTGTTTGACACGAAGGTTCAACTGAATCAAGGAGATGTGGTAGTGCTTTATACCGATGGCATCACTGAGGCAGAAAATCTTGATAAAAAACTTTACGGCTTAGAGCGTCTGTGTGAAGTGGTTAAACAAAACTGGCAACGAACCGCCCAAGAAATCCTGCAATCGGTGATCGAGGATGTAAAGCAATACATTGGAAAACAAAAAATTTTTGATGATATTACTTTGTTGGTTTTAAAAAAGCAGTAGTGCGGTGGTGCAAAGTAGTACGTCTGGAACGAATGAGCAAAAAAGAGGAGTCTAAGATTGATCTTGGACTATAGCATTTCCCGATTGCGTAAAATACCATTTATTTTAGTTCCAGGGGCGTTGCCCCTGGCTATATTAATTTCGCACCTTCGGTGCTTTAAAACCTTTAAAATTTTCTACCTATTTTTGTATTTCATGCCATCGGGAAACGCTATAATTTTTGGCTTTTGGCAATAACTACAAGGATTAGTTATAAGAAAGGATTAGATTGAGAAAAGACTGAGTCATGTAAATCCTTTAGAATCAGAATTTTCAGAATGGATAGTCGCCCTGTGTATCAATTGAGGAGACGACTTAATAAAGTCAAACCACCCGTTTTCATTTTCCCCCGATATTAATTCCGTTTATCCCCGTCATTCGTTGTACTTAATATTCAATGAGTTATATAAAACTGATAGGTGGTAAGGGGTTTTATTCTGAAAATCCGGCACTGGGGTAGTTTCGTTTGAGCTTGCGCGGGGAATTTTCCCGATATTACTGTTTGTAAGGGTAATCCTTTATGGGTGCCCTTCTGTCATTTTTTGATTTTATTCATTCCCATTGAAGGACCCCAGTGCCCAAGAATACCGGCAAAACCTTAACCAAGCAATATGCTTATGGTGTTAGAGGATGAGGCCGGCGAAACCTTGCGCGTTGATATTGAATAGGCATTTAAAATCCAAGATACAGATGTTCAGATAAATAATTTCACAAATCAAAGACGGATACTATCCCGAAAAGGGATAGCATCCGTTACGTTATTTTTCTGAAAATCTATATAGAATGTTCAGATAATTCATTTCACAAGTAGAAGTTAACGGATACTATCCCGAAAAGGGATAGCATCCGTTACGTTATTTTTCTGAAAATCTATATAGATGTTCAGATAATTCATTTCACAAGTCGTTGACGGATACTATCCCGAAAAGGGATAGCATCCGTTACGTTATTTTTCTGAAAATCTATATAGATGTTCAGATAATTCATTTCACAAGTAGAAGTTAACGGATACTATCCCGAAAAGGGATAGCATCCGTTACGTTATTTTTCTGAAAATCTATAGATGGAAAAGACGGCGTGCGTTGCAACAACTGGTGGGCAAGATTAATGAGCGGAGTGTGAATGTATGTCAGCGATAGGTTTTTTATCCGGCAGATTATGCCGAGCGTTTTGGATATTTTTGGCTTTTAAAAGCCGGTTATTATACGAAAGAAGCCTGTTTAGACATTAAAACTTGATGAAGAGGATACGGCAGCATGCATATTGTCACTCAAATTATAAGCGAAATTCCCCACACCAGCGTTGAACTGCGCTGGTATTCCCCCTTTGCTGGTGTCGCCGCTCACCGGGTGCGTCAATTGCGCGGTGCCATTGCCAAAGCGTTCCCTGATGATAGTCGTTTTCATCAACATGATGGGGAAGGCAATCAATTGTATCGGTATCCGCATATTCAATACCGCTGGAAAAATGGCTATGGTATTGTCGAGGGCTGGCACACTGGGGCGGATACGTTGTTGAATGTGCGTTGGCTGAATTTATCGTTACGTTTGGGTGACGATAAAATGATTGTCAGTGATGCTATTAGCTCGACTCAGTGTGCACAGTTTGGTGTGAGTAGCTATTTAATCTATTATAATTTGGTTAGCCCGGTGCTACTCTTCAACCAAGACAATTATAAAAAATACCAAAAGCTAGAAAAGGCTGCCCAACAATATGAACGCGATAGACTGCTTGTGGCACAATTATTAGCGGCGATGGATGGGCTTGGAGTCCGGTTTGAAACACAATTATACGCTGCTTTTACCCAAATTAAGATTTCTCCGTGCCGCTATAAAAATCAGAATATGATAGGTATCACGGGTAGTTTTGTGACAAACGCTATAGTGCCTTGTGGTTTTGCGATAGGACATGCGGTGAGTCATGGGTACGGGTGGATTGTTCCCGCCAATAAAATAGAGGACAACAAATCCCAGAAATGAACGAATTTGAATATAACCGCTATAAGGTATTGAAAGGTTGGGAAATACACGCGCAACGAGAAACTCAAAATAAGTCTTATTTGCGCTGAAAGATTGGTGTTGTGGATAAACAAACGCACACCCAAACGAAATCATTGTGTTGATTGTTGCTACAAAAATATTTGCGTTTAAAGGTTGTGATGTTTAATTTTTTTTGATAGAGTATGCACACTTTATTTCGGCTCTGGGTTCGCACCATAAGATACCCATTGAGGCTTGTGTTAATTGTTATCATTTTAATTGTTAATTGTTTATGATTATAACGGATTCTGTTGATAATAAATTCAATATGACATTTCGTGATGCTATCGCTTTTTTGGCGATAGTATCACTTTTGCACTTTAAAATCCTTAATAGGCTTGTCCGTCAATTTTAAC
>QNER01000888.1 GCA_003646175.1 Candidatus Parabeggiatoa sp. nov. 1 | reverse complement strand
GCAATAAAAACACATTGCCGGCCCCCTACACTTCTACATCAAATGGATGTCACTATCGACCCATCCGCATCCCTGTTTTCTTTAAATCAATAATATCAATTTGTTATAAATAAAAGTTAATGTTTTACATGAATTTTAACCCATTAATTTTTAAGGCTGTGCAATTGTTGCATAAGTAATTTTCGTTTTTTCGCAATAGCGCAAAATCAAGTTGTCATTGAGAGCCTAAGTTATTGATTTATCCTTTAATCAGCGGTAACAAATCCGATTTTTCCCCAAAATCGGATTTCTTTAATCTATCAACAGTGAGAAATCCGATTTTTCCAAAAAATCGGATTTCTTTGACATTTAGAAATACCTTAAATAACAATAAGTTAACTTGTTTATGCAAAAACTGTTCCGATCATCATTGGGATAAACCCAAACTTTACCACGATCTAATCCTTTCATAAGCAATTAATCCTTGTAGTTGCTTTTGGTGTTTGATAATATGACTTTGCTGGTATTGAAACAGAAGTAAATAAACGCACAATTTGTTATATACCACTTGACTTGATTTAAAGGAGTTTTATTGGATGGCATTAGTTTTTTCTTCCAAACAATCATTGACTCGTACCACCCTCATTAAGATGGGAATACGGATAGCCATGATCATTATTACCGTGACTGTCATCAGTTATTGGCATGTGGTGTCAAATTTGGAATCACAAGTGGTTGAACAATTAGATAAATACATCACGGAACGAGGACATCGTGATAGTAGCTTGTTAAAACTAGCGGAAGCTAACCATAAGGCTTTCAAGAACGAATTTTTACGCCGTTATCAAGCAATGGCAAATGAAGACGTTTCAGCGTCGTTTGACCAAGTATTTGAACCGCATGATGATGGTATTCTCAGAATGCGAACCAAATATTTTCATGGGGTTCCGCTAACTGAAGGGGCCAGGATAACCGGTATGTCAGGTTTTATTCAGGAAAATGTAGCGATAACTGATGACTTGCGTCGCCGTCTTATTATTGGTCATAACATGGTGAGTCTTTATGGCCCAGTCTGGGAAAATCGCTTTCCTGACTTATATTTATCCGTACCGGAAAAGGCCGTTGTCGTTTATTGGCCAAAGGTCATTTGGGTACCCGAAAAGGATTCAAAAGTTGATTATTTTGTCACCGATGAGCCTTTTTATATCGGCAATCTGGAACATAATTCGCAACGTGACATTGTTTGGTCTGGTATTTATTATGAAGAAATCGGGCAAGAGTGGCTGGTTTCTTGTGTAACGCCGGTTGATTTTAATGGTCAACATATCGCTACGGTTGGCAGTGACATTTTATTAAGTGATTTATTTGAACGCACGATCAATGATCATCTTGAAGGGGCTTATAATATCATTTTCCAACCGGATGGTCGTCTTATCGCACATCCAAACCAGATGGAAGCCATTCAAGCCAGTGGCGGCAATCTTTACATTCAGCAATCGCAAGATCAAAACTTGATCAATATTTTTGAACAAGTCACCAATCTGCAACCGGGACAAGTCGTGGTTGAAAATCCCAAGGATGACGAATTGCTTGCTATTACCACAATTGAAGGCCCAGATTGGTATTTGGTTACCGTTTATCCTAAATCACTGATGGCGGACTTAGCATTTAATACGGCTAGTGTTATCTTACTTCTTGGTTTGATTTCACTGCTGATCGAAATCACGGTGCTATTTTTGGTGCTACGCCAGCAAGTTGCACAACCGTTGCAAGAATTTTTGGGCGCAACTATGCAAATTGCACAAGGCAATTTTAATGTTGAAGCAACCCAAAATTTACCGTTGACTCGCGGTGATGAAATTGGCCAAATGGCTCAGTCATTTAACACGATGGCGAGCCAATTAAAAACCTCATTTGACACGTTAGAAGCGAAGAATACTGAGTTACAACGCTTAGATCAAGTCAAAGATGAGTTTTTAGCCAATACCTCCCATGAATTGCGAACACCGTTAAATGGCATTATTGGCATTGCCGAATCATTAATTGACGGTGCGGCTGGCTCATTATCAGAAAACGTGCAACAAAATCTGTTGATGATTGCTCAAAGTGGACATCGTTTGACCCATCTGGTCAACGATCTGCTCGACTTTGCTAAATTGAAGCAGCAAGATATCGAACTGCAAGCCAAATCGGTGAGTTTGCGCGAGATCGTAGAAATTATCTTGATGTTAAGTCAACCTTTAAAGGGACAAAAGGATTTACAACTGATAAATGCCATTGCCCCGGAACTACCACCCGCACTGGCTGATGAAAATCGGGTCCAACAAATCCTCTATAACTTGATGGGTAATGCCATTAAATTTACCGAACGTGGCAGAATTGAAATCTCGGCCAAAGTACTTGAAAATATTGAAGGTTTTGAAAACCGTCGCGGTTTAGTGATCACCGTATCTGACACTGGAATTGGCATTCCAGCCGATAAATTGGACCGTATTTTTGAAGCCTTTGAACAAGCGGAAGGTTCCACTGCAAGAAATTATGGTGGTACTGGACTTGGCTTAGCGGTAACTAAAAAGTTGGTTGAATTACATCAAGGCCAAATGTGGGTGACATCCACTGAAGGCAAGGGTTCACAGTTTATCTTTACGTTACCGATTGCCGAAGAACCCGCGGCCAGTATACTTCGTCAAGCCACTTTATTGACCCGTCTAGTCTCGACGAATACGCAGGATTCCTCAACGGTTGTTGTCAACCAACAAACCGTTGAGACAAGTGCTTTTCAAGATCTGTTCAAAATCTTGATTGTGGACGATGAACCGGTGAATCTTCAGGTACTCGTCAACCATTTATCGTTGCATCACTATGCAGTCAGGCAAGCGACTTCTGGCCCAGAAGCCTTAGCACTTATAGAAGAAGGCCTCAAACCGGACTTGATTTTATTGGATGTGATGATGCCACGCATGACTGGCTATGAAGTTGTGCGAAAACTACGTGAAAAGTGGCAACCCATTGAATTACCTATATTACTGTTGAGCGCGAAAAATCAAGTAGCCGATTTGGTGATGGGATTAGAAGCAGGCGCGAATGATTATTTAACCAAGCCAATTTCTAAAGATGAACTATTAGCTCGTCTCAAAAACCATTTGAATATTAAGATGCTCAAAGCTGAAAACCTGCGAATGCGTGCGGAATTAGAAATTAGCCGGCAACTGCAACAACTGCTCTTGCCCCACGATTCGGAACTCAATCAAATTGAAGGTCTGGAAATTGCGGGCTTTATGGAACCCGCTGATGAAGTGGGTGGCGATTACTATGATGTTCTTCAGTATGAGGGGCGCGTCTTTATGAGCATTGGCGATGTGACTGGACACGGGCTTCAAAGCGGTGCTTTGGCAATTATGGTACAATCGTCAGTACGAACTTTACTGGCCAATAATGAAACGGATCCGGTGAAATTCCTCAGTGCCCTCAATCAGATGGTTTACCACAATGTTGCTAGGATGAATGCCGAAAAAAGCTTAACGCTGGCTTTACTGGACTACCAATTTTCCACTTCCCCCGCTTTCCCAAAGCACACTGGGGGGATTTTGCGTTTAGCCGGGCAACACGAAGAAATGATTGTGGTGCGAGAGGGTCAGGTCGAATTGATAGATACCGTCGATTTAGGTTTTCCCATCGGCTTAGACGAAGACATTGCCGACTTTATCGCCCACACAGAAGTCTCGTTAAATCCGGGGAATGTGGTGGTGCTTTATACTGACGGCATTACCGAAGCCGAAAATATCGACGGACAAATGTATGAATTAGAACGCCTTTGTGAAGTTATCCGACAAAACTGGCAACAAACCGCCCAAGAAATCCGAGAAGCAGTGATTGATGATGTGCGCCTGTTTATTGGTGAACAAAAAGTGTTTGATGACATTACGTTGTTAGTGTTAAAACAGCAATAATCAACCATAACTACAAGGATTACTTATAATAAAGGATTTAAACCTAAGCACTCAAACTACTCGTGATGCTATCGCTTAGAGCGATAGTATCACTAAACAACATTCCCAATAAAGTGT
>QNER01000887.1 GCA_003646175.1 Candidatus Parabeggiatoa sp. nov. 1 | reverse complement strand
GGATACTATCCCATCGAGGGATAGCATCCGGAAAATGTTAAAACGGATACTATCCCGAACCAAGGGATAGCATCCGTAAAACTCAACGGATACTATCCCATCGAGGGATAGCATCCGGAAAATGTTAAAACGGATGCTATCCCTTCCTAGGGATAGTATCCGTAGAAATCTGTAAAACTCAACGGATACTATCCCTTCGAGGGATAGCATCCGGAAAATGTTAAAACGGATACTATCCCGAACCAAGGGATAGCATCCGTAAAACTCAACGGATACTATCCCGAACCAAGGGATAGCATCCGTAAAACTCATGTTAGAACGGATACTATCCCTAAGAAGGGATAGCATCCGGAAAAAATCAATCCGTGGTACTAACCACCCAAACTTCCTTAACTTTCTCATCAACAATCAACGCTGTCCAATGATCACACGACCATAATGTCCCATTCATCACACGACTAAGACGTAATGGTTGCCCACAATAATCCGCTAAATCATCGCGGGTGAACTGCTCAAGTTTTTTGAGCACCACCATTTCTACCAGTTCTCTCAACGCCAACACTTCGGCTTTACCATTGGGATGTTGATAGATTTGTTCGTAGAGATCATACAACTTCATCTCACTTTTTTGCCATTGACGCAAGGTTTTATGACGACGGGTATCAATCCCCAACTTGACGGGTAATTCCCAACTGGCTTTAGGTGCTTTTTGGCGCGACGGCCGTGGACAAGCCGTTTTTTCACAAACGATGCGCCGAATAGGCGCTGGTAAATCAGCCACTTGTCTCGCTAACCGTTGCCATAGTTTATCGGCCCCAGTGCGCTTTCTCAATTCAAGCAGTTTTGCCATGTTATAAAGAACACTCAGTGGCGCATTTGGCTGTTGTGCTAACAGATCCAATTGTTGGATGATATACGGCCACATATCCACATACGGCGATTGTTCACCATCTTCATACAAAATCACCAGCCGCAATCCTTGAATCTCCAAATCATCCGGCGCTAATTGGCGTGCTTTCTCAATCGCTGCACGCGCCTGATAAATTTCTCCGAGATAAAAAGCGGTAATCGCTAAATTCACATTAGCCGGCAGATATGAGGGTTCCATATCTAAGGCCGATTTAAAATAGTCTTCGGCATTGGCTAAAAATTCATCAGCCAATGTGGATCGCTCGCCTTTATGTGCATAAGGCAAAGATAAATTATCTACCGGCGTTGTGACATCTAGCACTGAAGGCAACCAATATAAATAAGCCTTTTTACCCAATACTTTTTGCGCTTTTTGTAATTCACAAACGCCCAAATTGTTATAAACTTCACGTCCCGGAAAGTTTTGGGCAAATTCTCTGAGAAAGTAGATACCATCAAAACAGCGCCCAAAATGACTCAAACGTACTCCAAAATGGAAATAGGGCAAACTATCTAACAAGGCTTGCAAACGAGCCCGCAACAGATTAGCCCGAACTTCAGCACGAGGATGCGTATTATTCACCCGCCTAAATGTTTGCTGTTCCCAATAAACCAAGAAATTCTGTTGATGAGAATCATCAGCCAGCAATTTGTCTACCGGATAGCCTGCCATAGCGGCATAAATAAAACCATGATCATCAGCTTCGATTTCCGCATTGATGCCCTTACTGCCACGGTAATTTTTGACCAATTGACGGAATGATGGCGTTTTTCTTACCACCCTTAAAAATGCCCGATGCCAATGATCATTATTGGCAAGATGTGCCAGTTCATGTCCCAACACAAAAGCGGCACGCGTATCACCATGGATTAGAGGGACATTTTTATAAATCATGTCAAGTGCTTGTTTTGATAGCACAATATGCCCATCAGGTAACGCGATTATCAAGCAATCTGTATCAAAACCTTCAACAATGGCAAGTTGTGGCAAACGATGATGCCTTTTATCAGCCACTAACTTCATTTTCTTAAAAACCTGATGAACTCTGCGAACTAATTTATCTTTAGGATCCGCACGTCCATAATTGTCAAAATAAAATTGCACACTGTCCTCAGGTTTAGCCCAAGCATTGAGCGGCAAAATAATTAACCCGAACCAAATGGGTAAAACCAAAATCGATAACCATCGTAAATGTCGCATTGTACCTCCTTCAAATGGTTTAGTGGAATCCAAACTAAAGTTCCAAACTAAAGTTTGGACTCCGGTTGTACAAACTAAAGTTCGTCGGCCGGTTTTGGTGCCAAAAAATACATCATTTTTGTCAAATTGATGCTCAACTCCTTATAAACTTTAGGATTATTCTCAGTAGGCAACTGTTCTAAGTGCGGTTCAATCTGGTTTTCAAGTTGAGATAGCACTTTTTTTGCTTCATTATCTGTCCGCGCCACAAACGCGGCTTTCAACTGAGAAAAAATCCACCGTTGCTCATCCCAAAATGTGGGTGGCAAATCACGGTGAAATCGTGAGGCTGTCCACAACAAGACTGCCCAGCGTCCTAATTCAAAATCATCTGCCCATTGGGTTTTTAACCAAGTTTCTTCAGTGGCAGGCAAAAATAGCGTCGGCAGCGCGACTTCACTTTTTCCTAGCAAAGCCTCCCGCTCAGTCAATAAACCGGCACCAAAGGCTTTAGCAGCCTGAGAAGGTTGCGCGGTGGTGCTAAATGCAAACACATTATCGCCTTCCCCTTCCCAGCGAAATTTAAACTCACGCAATTCATCTACCATTTCATCCGTTTTCTTGGCATAAATGGTTTGGTAAGTCGTGTCAATCGAATTTTTAGGCAAAAAAACGACATACATTATAACGCTAACAACTAACACCAAAGCCATAGCCGGGATAGCCCAAACCACTTTTGGAGGCGGAACTAAAGACGCAAAGACATCTTTTAGCGTCTGAGAAAGGCTGCTTATCCAAGATGTTGGCTTAGGGGTTTTTCTAATTTCCTTAGTTTCTAAGCGGGATAATACGTTTGCCAATATATGTGGATAAGGAATTTCCGAGTCATTTTCGAGCCTATCCGCATGTGCGAGCAATGCACCCCGAAAAATTTGTGCATCGTGCACAGTGTTAGGATCAGCATCAGGCACCGATTGCCCGGCGAGCAAATCTAGCCAATCTTGATTATCTTTGTCAGACATAATAGATACTCCGGTTAAAATGAAATGAAGGTATCAGGAGTCCAAACTTTAGTTTGGGGCAGTTTATATTTATTTTCCTAATTCCCATTAAGCCATTCCCGACACCGTTGAATAGGCTGGTATTGCCTAAGCCTTGTACGACAGTCTAAAAGATAGCGACGTGTTGTGTCGGGGTTTTTCCCAAATTCTTTCGCTATTTCTTGTATAGACGAGCCCTGAGCAAAAAATGTGAGGGTGTTTAAACATTTTAATAGCGATGTCTTAGAACCATCACGCTGTAACTGTGCCAAAGCACGCTCTATGCACATTTGGATATCAAGATCATTCTGTGCTTTTTGAGACCAATCTTCCGACATTTCGTCAAGCAACGTCCCCACCGTATTATCCCCCGTTTCACCATCATCTGTATCGATACTAACTGTGTGCGGTTTGTTCGCTTGGACACGCCAATAATCTATTGCAATGCTTTTTGCAATCCCGTGCAGCCAAGTTGAGACACTACAATCTTGTTTAAAAGTATCAATGGTGTTGAAAAACTTCAAAAATATCCGTTGTAGTATATCCTCCACATCATCTATGGGTATGTCGTATTTGCTTATCACATAACCATGCAATGTTATTGCATAACGCTGATGCAGGGCGGTGTAGCCTTTTTGCCCACCTTTGCGTATATCTTTCAAAGCTGCGTGATCATCCATCTATATATAACCCTCAAGTGAGCGTTTGTTGAAGCGTATGCATACGCATTTTACGGATGCTATACCTCGATGGGATAGTATCCGTTAATTTTGAAAACTATAAATAAGGGCAAAACCTTCAAGGTTTCCAAAACCTTGAAGGTTTTTAACTGAAATTATTTCTCTGAAAAACTATAACTAAATCAGTACTAATCCCAGAAATTAACGAATTTGAGCATTTTGAATTTCAACGCACAGCAGTTAACT
>QNER01000886.1 GCA_003646175.1 Candidatus Parabeggiatoa sp. nov. 1 | reverse complement strand
TCTTTGGCAAGTCTAAATCCGATTTTGAAGAAAACATTTCTAAAAAAGAAATCCGATTTTGATTTTGAATTCTAAAAAAGAAATCCGATTTTGAAGAAAAAATCGGATTTCTAGCGTTGGCCCAAAAATAGGGTGAAAAATCAACCGCAAAATTGATTCAAATTTAACACCCCACCATTAGCCTATACTATTATTTATGGCAGAGAGTTGACCGCCTCGCAAATAATGGCACTGTCACACGGTGAATCTTTCGGTGCATACCATTAAATATTGTCTAGTTATCGGTGAAAAGTTTGCCCAATGCCAAAAAAAAACCTTCAAGGTTTGCTAAACCTTGAAGGTTTTGTACAGAATGAGCAACTATATAACGAACCTAAAACCATCCGTTTATACCGTAAATCCGTTGTGCCAATTATTTAATTCTAACAAAAGGCGGTACCCTTTGCGGATGGGTAACTCTGAAGCTGCTGGGATTTTCAAGTTCTTGGATATCACAACGCTTCAGGCTGACATCGACAAAACCACCCGGCAACACCACCACAAAGTCCTCCATATTCACTTCGGGTGCATCAATCTCTACGTCACCGTCTATACCCAATCTTGATGACGCACTGACCAAACTGTCAGGGGAGGCGAGAAACTGGTTAGAAGTGATATGAATATCTCCGCCGCGGCCTTCATCTGCCTGTGCTTTAATCTGTCCTTTATCCAACACCACAAACATCGGTTGGGAAA
Source organism: Candidatus Parabeggiatoa sp. nov. 1 (assembly GCA_003646175.1). Lineage (GTDB taxonomy): Bacteria > Pseudomonadota > Gammaproteobacteria > Beggiatoales > Beggiatoaceae > Parabeggiatoa. The sequence continues at coordinate 3,325 of QNER01000886.1, read as the reverse complement.
TGGTAATATCGCCACCGCTGCCTTTACCGGTTCCGACGCTGGTGGTAATTTGACCGCCTCGCAAATACAGTAAGTTTGGCGTGGTTATGGTGATATTGCCACCGGCTGCGTTTTTGGCTTCGGTGGTGATTTTGCCATCGTTGGTCAAATTAATCAGATTGGAAGACACTGTAATATCACCGGCATTGCCAGTGCCAAAGCTGTTGGCTGAGATCGTGCCACCGTCGGCAAGCGTCATCTGATTGGCGCTAACGAAGAGGTTGCCACCCTGACCCTGACCCTCAAAAAAAACATCTCCTAGAAATGCGCCACTACTACTGGTTATCAGGGTAGGTTCTCCCAATAAATACAAGTCTTGTGCAATAATCTCCAGATTCCCGGCGTTACCAGAACCGATTGTGCTTGTTGAAATAGTCCCCCCCTTATCCATGAAGAGAGTGGTTGCGTTGATTGCAATATTCCCCGCTTGAGCATTACCAGCTGTGATGGTAACAATTGCAGTTTGGTTATCCTCAAAAACGCGATTCTGGGAATTGGTATAATTACCTGAGCGTCTCCCGACCACAGAAAGTGTGTCTGTGACATTCAAAGTGATATTGCCACCTTGAGTTCCAACATCGCTTGAAGACGAAATTAACGCACCCCCAGTTAAGTTTACTGTGTCTGCATTAATAACTAGATTGCCTGATAAAGCGTTCCTCACAGTGTCCGCTATAATGAGGCCACCCGCTGAAGAAAGCTCACGGGTTGTGATGTTAATATTTCCTGATTGACCCGTATTGAGTGTGCCACTGCCTATTGTACTTGGAGGATCCACAGCTACAACGCTGCGAGCCATGGATGGCGAGTAGTCTCTGTCCGCTTTAGCGCTTTCTTCAGAAAGCGCAAGCCGTCGTAAAGTCATGGGGGAACGATTCCTCCGCCTCGTTCGGTCCGTGGTACCGGACAGCCAGAGCCCCATTTAATCCGTGTCGCGGTTCGCTACGGTAAAATGGGCATGGACGCCCATTTTACTAATCGAAGCCCCGTCAACACTAAGTAACCATCAACGGTAACTGTGCCCGAAAACAGACCTGATAAGGAGATGGATTCTGTCGCGTTGATATTGATTTGACCACCTGGTCCACTACCTAAGGTAAGACTCGAAAGTGTACCAGCCTCTTTCAGTGCTATTTGTGTGGCCTTGATGTCTAGATTCCCCCCACGGCCGGCACCCAAATTATGGGTAATGATAGCAGTCTGAGTGATAGACAAGTCAGGTGTGATGATGGCAATGCCACCGGCGGTGCCGCTACCAAAATTTCTATTCACGAGAGAAAGCACCTCATTACTAATCACATATCGACGTATATCGACAGCCTCGGTTAATACCATATCAATTGCCTTTCTCAGTTGATTTCCGAAGGTATTGGCTTGGATAACAGAATCATGCAGGAGCAACTTTTTCCCCCGAATGAACACCGCGCCTGCACCTAAACCACTCACTTCAATGATCGAATTGTCGGAGACGGTGATAATTCCTTGCTTGTCAAAGGACGTGGTCTCTGGCTTCAAAGCATTCACTTCCCCGGTTTGAGCGACACTGGCTAGATTAACCAGTCCACTAGGGGCATGAAGTTGTGCGCCCTTTAACGTGATATCGCCACCCACGAGAGAGAAAGTTTTGCCATAGGGAGTCCCTAATTGACTGCCTTCAATAGACAGCGATGCCGGAGAATCCGTGAGAAAGCCAAACGCTTCAACTGGCGCGACAGTCAACAGACTATTGCCGGGTTGACGGGCATTGAATTGTCCGCCATCTTGCAAACGGAGATAGTCGGCGGTGCTGGCATGAAAACTGCCTTGCACGTCCAGCTTGGCATTGGGCCCAAACATAATGCCGTAAGGGTTCAGGAAATACATGTCGGCATTGGGGATGGTTGACGGATTTCCGCCAGTGACGCGGCTGATAACGTTGTTGACGCTATTAGGCCCTGAGAAAGTGGCACTTTCATGGCTTTTGTGGAACAAATTGCCACCGTGTTGTTGGCCTAAGTTTGCCCCGATTTGGTAGTCGGGGCCGGGTAATGCACCGCTGCGGCCGAGCGTGCCGTCGAAGCTCACTTGGGCGTGGAGCGGGGCGCACAGGAACATAATGGTTACAGAAAGGGTGTGTGAGATTTTCATGTTTAGGTAACTCCAAAAATTAACATACTAGAAAACCAACCAAAATCTTCTCAACCCTGAAGGGGTTGAATGTGAATAGCCCTTTGTGGAGCCTGGGGAAAAATTAACATACCAGAAAACCAACCAAAATCTTCTCAACCCTGAAGGGGTTGAATGTGAATAGCCCTTTGTGGAGCCTGGGGAAAAATCGACCCCCCTGCTGGTATATTATTATTTGGGAGTTGCCTTAGTTCTCCATTGTTAAATTGACAATGTCACATTTAATGGAATGCAAGGTAACCTTGCACGCACACGCACACGCGATCACTTTTATATGACGTTGTCAAATTAATAAGCATAAGTCTATAATGGTAATGGCACGCACGATAGGAAATAAGTTCCAGGTAGTTACACTGGCTATATTAATTTCGCACCAAAGGGGCTAGGTTTTTAAGCCCCAAAGGGGCAAAATAATATAATTCCAGGTAGTTACACTGGCTTTAATAATACGCACCTTCGGTGCTAGGTTTTTAAGCACCGAAGGTGCAAAATAATATAGCCAGTGTAACTACCTGGCTATCGTGCGTGCCATTAGTCTCTAATAGCACGTTTGAAGGGACGTCTCAATAAATAACGTCATAAAGACAGGGCCTCGTCAAAGTTGAGACTAACTGTTTGATTTTTACCGTTTTTATGTGAAATTTGGGGTGGTACAGCCACGCAAATTTACAACTTACTAAATAATTTGCGTATATCTTGGTTAAATCAATAACTTATATCGGACTTTGACGAGGCCCTGATACGCGTAATGAACGGATTTTAGGAATTAATAAATTTGGTAAATTTATGATTTCTTTAGGTTTTTTTATCCGGGCATGAAGAGTATCCGTTGTACTACTTTGATCAAATCAGTAATTAATTAATGGTGGGCAAAAAAAAGACTTGGGTGGCCTACGATTTGTTATCAACAGAAAACGTTAGAACCAGAACAGATTAACATGATTAAAAATGCTTATGGATTGAAAGGGAAGTATTTATGATAACAAGCATCCACCTGACGGACACCGCCAAGTGAAAAGGGCGCAGCCCTGGGCTTTAATAAAGCGCCCTTTCAAATTAATGGTGGGCAAAAAAAAGACTTGGGTGGCTACATTTGATTTGTTATCAACAGAAAACGTTA
>QNER01000885.1 GCA_003646175.1 Candidatus Parabeggiatoa sp. nov. 1 | reverse complement strand
CTAGGTAATCGACACTCATCTATAACTTAATTGACACCAAAGACGATTGCATTGTGTTATCATATTTTATCGAAAGTGAGTTGCCACCGTCAAGCTAGGTGTGCACAACTTTATCAGTGTCATTGATACTCGATCTAGGTAATCGACACTCATCTATAACTCAATTGACACCAGATACGATTGCTTTGTGTTATCATGTTCTATCGAAAGTTACTTGCCACCGTCAAGCTAGGTGTGCATAACTTGAAATGTGTTGTCTAGTACAACTAATTACGCGGATAAACGAATTCGCGGTTAAACGAGTTAGGTGTGCATAACTTTATCGGTGTCATCGATACTCGATCTAGGTAATCGACACTCATCTATAACTAAATTGACACCAAATCCGATTGCATTATGTTTATAATGCTCTCTCGAAAGTGACTGACACAGGAGTCCAAGATTTATCTTGGAAAAATTCGTTTATCCGCGCAATTCGTTGTACTCCGCGCAATTAGTTGTACTCTGTTTAATAATCAACAACTTATTTATTATTTATCTGCAAAAATGGAGGACTATCACTCATGAAGTTAAACATCAACAAACGTGATCCAGTGATACCGGACACCAACTTGGGGCCACCCAAAACGCGACGGCGAACACGCCTTCTCAGGACTTTCAGTCTGTTATGGGTGTTGGCATTATTGGGGATACTGCCTAATATGGCTTATGCGGTACCCATGACAACCAATTACCAAGGCTACATAGAAAATACGGAGGGTGAGCCGCTAAGTGCCACCGTCAATATGACTTTTGCCCTGTACGCTACCGCGCAAGGCGGCCGCGCATTATGGACTGAAACCCATCAACAGGTAGAAGTCACTGATGGCGTATTCAGTCTGATTCTTGGTAGTACCACGCCGTTTGATGATAACAGTTTAGAAGGTGAACGTTATCTCGGCGTAACGCTGGGCACCGATCCAGAAATGACTCCTCGTCAACAACTCAGCAGTGTTTTTTTTGCGATGCGGGCTGCGGTTGCGGAATCGGTGAAAGCGGCAACGGTGGAAACTGAAGCAATAGCCGATGGTGCGGTAACTGCTGAAAAAATCGCTTCCAAAACGATTACCGGTGATAACATCGCTAACTTGTCTGGGCATAACGTCACTGAATTGGATGATGTGGCGGATGCTGGGAGTGGCAAGATTATCTCTGATGCAGAACGGCAGAAATTGCAGGGCTTAGGAACCGGTGGCAGTGTATTTCAATTAAACGGTAAACAAGCCTATTACACTGATGGTAATGTCGGCATTGGTACAGAAACGCCGAAAGCAACGTTAGAAGTTTCAGGGCCTGCCACTCCTTATCCAAATAGTCGAGCAATGACTATTCATGCCAATGGGGAAAGTCGTTTCAAAGATCAAGTGCTCATAGCCAGTAAATTAAGCAGTGGTTATGGAATTGCTTTTGGTGGACAAAATCATCATCGTGGTGGAATCTATGCCATAAGTGAAGGGGGTTATGATAATGCAAAAGGCGAAATTCATTTATGGGCAAGAAATAACGGAGATATTGTATTAGATGGCAAAGTCGGCATCGGCACGGCGAGTCCTGCAGGTAAGCTTCACGTAGGGAGTTCCAGCAATAGAGGTGATATAAATATTGATAGCCCTAACGACACTAATTCTGACTTAAACTTCATCACTTTGAGCGATGGCACAAACGGATTAGGTGTCGGATCAACAAAGGGTTGGCATTTCACAGCAAGAGGTAATGCTTACAAAGCAACGGAACAAAGAAACGATCTTGGCCTCTACTTCTGGGATGGAACGATTTGGAATAGCTACATGTATTTTGATAATAATAGCGGCAACGTCGGCATCGGCACGACGAGTCCCCAATACAAACTGGACGTAGCCGGCACCATTCGCGGAAACAACGTCAGCCCATCCGATCAACGCCTCAAGCAAAACATCCAGCCGCTTGAAAACGCTTTAGCCAAGGTTGACCAATTGCGTGGAGTCAGCTTTGAATGGAAAGACAAGGATCAAGATGCTGGTACTCAAGTCGGTATGATTGCCCAAGAAGTGGAAACGGTTTTGCCGGAGTTAGTCTCAACGGATAGCGAAGGCTATAAATCCCTGGCTTATGACAAAATGACAGCTGTGCTAGTCGAAGCCGTCAAAGCGCTAAAGGCTCAAAACGACGCGCTCAAAGCTATCGTCTGTGAAGATCATCCCGAAAAGACGATTTGCCAGTAACTAGTACGAAATCCAAAGAAATCGGATTTTTCCCAAAAATCGGATTTCTCAGGATTTCTCAGTAAATTGTTACCACATTCAGGAGGACTTGAAAAAATGACATTGACAACACGCAAACGTTGTCTCTTATCAACCCTTGCCCTATTGCTGTTGACATTTTTCAGCATAGTCTCTGCCCATGAACAAGGCAGTGATAATTACACCATGCCCAAAGATGTCTTGAGCAACGGCGGAGATAAGAACAACTCATCCAACTACCAACTGGTGGCAACCGTCGGACAAAACGCCACCCAAACCGGCACAGCCAATGGCAATGTGCTGTATTCTGGATTTTACGCGCCTAGAAGTACACGTTCTCCCAAACCCAATTCAGCTTGCGGTGGAATCACCGAAGGCTTAGTCGCTTGTTATCCGTTCGATGGGGATGCCAATGATGGCAGCGGGAATGGGAATGATGGGACAGTTCATGGAGCTACTTTGAATGAGAATCGGTTTGGGAATGTTGATAGTGCTTATCGTTTCGACGGTATTGATGACTATATTGAAATACCTAAAGGACATAAGTTAAACATAACGGGACCATTAACTTTGTCTGCATGGGTTCATCCTATTAGCTATGAAACCACAAACTCTCGTGAAAAAACCATAGTATGGGGACAAGTCTCTTATTATCTAAGTCTTAACCGCCCCCTAAAATCTTTGGCAAATTACAGATATGGAGTCAGTAATGCCGGTTATCATTATACAACCGAAAATAGTGTTCCTGTTGGAAGAGATACACTCGTAACCGCTGTGTGGGACGGACAAACTTTAAAACAATTCATTAATGGTAAATTGGTGAATACTGTACAAGATGTAAAAGGTGTTGCCACAGCAACGAAGGGTGTTGTAAGAATCGGTAAGGAAGATTGTTGTGGTAATAGGGCGTTTAATGGCATTATTGATGACATCCGCATCTACAACCGCGCCCTCACCGAGTCTGAAATCCAAACGCTCTACAACCTAGACACTGTTGCACCAGCCTCGTGCAAACTCTACGCCGTCAACGACAAAGGACTCAACAACTCGCAGTTCTTTACCATGAATCTTGATGATCTCACAATCAGCGAGTTAGGCCCGATGTACAACGGACACGACATTGAGGCCCTTGCCATTCATCCCAAAACGGATATGATTTACGCCGCATCAGGGGACAATGTAACGAATGGAAAACAGGGACACTTCTATCAAGTAGATGGAGAAACGGGTGAACTTTTCCCAATCGGTAGCACTGGCTTCAACGAAATCGAAGACCTAGCATTTAGCCCCGATGGCACACTCTGGGCATGGGCAAAAGGCGAAGGCTTGATAACGATTGACTTGCTAACGGGCAAAGGTACTTTGGTGTTACCCGCTGCTGACATACCGGTAGAAGGCCTCACCTTGGATAAAAACCAAGGCCAGATATTTTTTGGAGCCGTCGGCACCGATCTCTGGCGATTTGACATGAATGCCAAAACCTTAGAAGTGATTTGCCCCAACGGCCTACGCGGCGAAACAGAAGCCTTAGAAATAACGCCAAACGGCCTCATAACGCCAGACGGCCTATTACTGGTTGGCACCCACAAAGTACCCTTTGGCTTACACGCCTTTGATGCCCAAACGTGTCAAGTCATTGAAGCCGATAAAACGCTAAGCAATCAGTACAACGATGTAGAAGGCATCGCAGTGCCTGTTGCCGCTTGTGCCAAGTAACTTGGCATCGTTAATAGATACCATCCCCTCGAAGGATGGTATTTAGCCATACGGCACGCAGTTACAATGAGTGGGCCAGGTTATCGAAT
>QNER01000884.1 GCA_003646175.1 Candidatus Parabeggiatoa sp. nov. 1 | reverse complement strand
GTTCCAATATTCGCCTTATGGCTTGCAGCTCAGTGGTGATGCCTCAACAACGCTGTTCTTGTTTAATGGCAAGTATGGCGTGATGACGGATGCTTCGGGCCTTTATTACATGCGGGCCCGTTACTACCATCCTGATATCAGAAGGTTTGTGAATCAGGATGTGTTGCTTGGCTTTGTGTCTGAGGGGCAAACGCTGAATCGGTATGCCTATGTGACGGGGCGGCCGGTGTCTTACATGGATCCGTTTGGGTTAAGTGAACAAGATGTCCAAAAAATAATAATAACTTTCAGAAAAACCGTGGATAAAATGACCAAATCAGGTCAAAGATATCCATTACCATCTCTGAACAATATTCTTAGTAGCCTATACATAGTGTCAGGCGGTTTTATAGGGAAACCTTATTTAGGTTGTATCGCCCAAGAGATTGTTATTGAAGAAGCATTGCGGCAGAATGCTTATGACGATATTTGGAGGTTTGAACCTAGGTATGGCTACCGGCCACTTCCACATCAATGGGGAATGGCCATATCAAATAATCCAAAAGATCCGAGGATTAAATTTGATCCGTGGTATAACAAACTTACTCTGTATTATGTTGGGGGACCGGAGTAAGTACAAGACTTTGGGCAACTCCAAAAAATTAAGAGTGTGTCCCAGTTATCCAACGAGCATGGCGTGGATAAACAGTTGATTTTTAATGATAAACGACCACTTTTGGTCTAATTTGCAGCCCCTCAAAAAATGGGGCTGCAAATTGTTATCAAAAATTTCAAGTGGTTGCAGAAGATCGGTTCAGATTCTAAACTTGAGTCGATCCTAATGCCTATTATCCGTAAAAAATGGGTTGGGCAAGTGGGACACACCCAAAATTAATATACCACCTACTTTAGGGGCAACCACATTACTCCCTACTGGTATATTATTATTTGGGAGTTGCCTTGGATGAATTTTTATTTGAATAGGACTTACGTATTGACAAGATAAGTATTTTATTAAAAATTTTAAATACATGGTGTTATAGAATTTATACTTAGTCATTTTTTGACAATTTTCACAAATTTAATTAAGTTTAACTTTTTATAACGGTATTTTCACTAATATATTTTATTAATTTTGTCAATGCGTAACTCCTAATGACTTAAATTTTCGCAATTTTTATACACTAGGCACTGGGGTCGTTAAATGGGATTGATTCAAATCAATGAGTTACCTTGATAAATCCCATGAACGATGAGTGGTTAAAAAAAATAACTTAGGTGGGAAAATAAAAATTTAAGGAGGTATTACGGTACTTTCGCTTATTTTTTAGGCTTAAATATATTTTATATTATATGTCATTGATTTTACGTTTTTATAAATTTTAATAATTGACCCATTAGAGAAAATTTTCAATGTTCCAAAACAACAACGTTGATCGTGATGACCAATTTTTAAAATAAATTATAACATTTTTAACACACGTCAAAAAATATAACAAATTGAAACACTCTTTAATTCACGGGAGGCAAAAAAATGAGCGAAAGTACCGGTATTACTCGATGATCAAGTTTTTTTAACTTGACAAAAATTGAACATTTTTTATTTTTGTAGCTTCAAGGCTTGAAGTGCTTGCATGTTTGGCCTATTTATACATGAAAGCTATAAAATTCAAATATTTATAGTCATTCACTCTTTTTATTATGACACACTAATATCAATTTATCAAACTAAAAAAACTTGAACATCGAGTCTTACCTGCCTTGAGAGCATTAGCTTTAGAAACCAATTAATCAAACCGTAAGCACTTCCAATTGCATCTCGGTTTCAAAGGTCAATCCGTCTTTAAAGCACGCTCCTTGAAGTTTTCCCATCCAAGGATCCCAGTGCCTAGTATTCAAAATACCTTCAATTTAAAACTTTTTTATTTATCAATGAGATAAAAAATTATGTTAAAAAAGACAATTCATATCACAGTCTGGATCATTTTTATGGCCACAATCGGAGCGCTTATCTCTACGAAGTCCATGACAATTGACGTTGAAGGGGTAGTGAAAGGTGCTTTAATGGGTGGTGCGATTGGTTATTTCATTGGAGTTTTGTTTGCTAACCTTAAATCTTAAAAAAGGAGCCCATCATTCACCTTATGGCTTGTTGCTCCGTGGTGAGGCCTCTACAACGCCGTTTCTGTTCAATGGCATGTACGGCGTAATGACGGATGCGTCGGGCCTGTACTATATGCGGGCCCGTTACTACCATCCTGAAATACGGCGGTTAGTGAATCAGGACATTTTGCTGGGCAATCTCGTTGAGGGGCAAACGCTGAATCGGTATGCCTATGTTGAGGGGAATCCTTTGATTGGTATTGACCCATTTGGATTAGCAACCATTGTGATTGACTTGCCAAGCCTACCTTCTTGGCTACCCGGATGGGCAAGGACAATATTAAAAATGGCCGGAACAAGAACTTTGGGGATAATGGGAATAATATTGTCCATACCCGGCGACACACCCGTTTCCCAAAGATGTCAACTCTTTTACCGAGGGGATGTTGCTGGTAAAAGCGAATTTTGGGCGCCTTTGGTAGAGGAAGCCGGACTTGAAGCAGCCAAGGAGCTATTATCAACTGGTAGCTTTCTAGAGTTAGCGTTTGAACATGCGTGCAGTAGCATAGACTCACCGTTTGTGGCAATTACAACGAACAGAAGAACGGCTACGTTATATGCTGCAAGTTCTAACGGTCTGGTATATGAAATATGGTTGCCAGCGGGTATGGCAATTTTTAATACGGAGAACGCCAATGCGGTCTGGGATAGTAGTACAAACGAAGCTGTACCAGATGATGAATGGCTTGTTCCTCTTCACATAGGCCCGGAATTTGTGAACTCAAAGGAGGGATGTGGTGGCGAGTAGTCAATGTGATTGGTGCTTGAACGAAAACCCTTGTTTTTAGGGTTTTGACCGGTACGGTTAGCCATGATTTGTAACCGTACCGAGTTAATATTTTTGTTAAGATTTTCGTTTAGATAGTCACAAGGAGGTTTGGTTGTGGATAAGGTGTCTGGTGGTTTATTAGGCGTTTTTTCTGAAAAAATCATCAACGGCAAAAAATATCATGTCTGTATTGTTAATTATGCCGATTTATTAAATCTCAAACTGGAAGGTTCTACAAAGGCAATAAGTAGGCTAATTAAGGCTGTAGAGGAAAGTGATCAGATCACCGATCAAATAATCGCTCTTTTGAATAGCCGAAATTGGAGACATCAATTGATTGCAACTATTGCAATCTTGTATCTCGACGTGAACAAGGCTCTAATTTTCAAGTTATGGAATGCCTTTGATCGAGGAAGCTGGGTTTGTCCTCAAATAGCTGCGGCATTGTTTCTTAAAGATACAAATTTTATCGAATCTGCTATAGAGCGAATTAATAATTTATGTGAAATCAAGGATGAGGAACTTAAAAAACGATGGGAAAAAGCGGGTATCAAGAAAATCCCAAGGTCTAGCAAAGGTCTTATTTCTTTGAGGGTTCTTTGTGAACAGATACCATCACTAAAGCCGTGGATTGAAAAAAAGTTTCAATCTCCTGAGATTTTGGAAGTTGTCGGGCCTGATTCCCATCAGATAGGTAATTTATGTTTAAATTGGATGAAGGATATAAAAACGAGATTAAATCTGATGTCATAACGTGGCTACAAAGCAAGCGTAGGAGGAATTGACTGTAGCGAGCGTCGCATGGGTTAACGTAGTTAAACTATGGGTGGGGTAGAGCTATACTACACCCACCCTTTTTGGATATCCTCGCATTAATCACCAATCGGCGCGGACAACAACGCCAGTTTGAATACGATGCGGCCGGCCGAATCACCCGTTGGACTGATCCAGATGGCAGTGTTTCCTTCACCTACGATGCCAACGGGAATGTCTTAACCGTCACGGATAGTAATAGTACCATTACTCGTCAGTACGACAAGCTCAATCGCGTCACCAAGTACACCGACACCCAAGGCAATACCTTACAATACGCCTACGATGAAGTCGGCAACTTGGTCACACTGACTTATCCCGACGGCAAACAAGTGCATTAC
>QNER01000883.1 GCA_003646175.1 Candidatus Parabeggiatoa sp. nov. 1 | reverse complement strand
ATTGTCTAGTCGGATGACGTGGATAAACGGATTGTCTAGTCGGATGACGTGGATAGACGGATTGTCTAGCAGTAGTACAACGGATGACGTGGATAAACGGATTGTCTAGCAGTAGTACAATGGATGATGCGGATAAACGGATTGTCTAGCAGTAGTACAACGGATGACGTGGATAAACGGATTGTCTAGCAGTAGTGCAACGGATGACGTGGATAAACGGATTGTCTAGTCGGATGATGTGGATAAACGGATTGTCTAGCAGTAGTACAACGGATGACGTGGATAAACGGATTGTCTAGTCGGATGACGTGGATAGACGGATTGTCTAGCAGTAGTACAACGGATGACGTGGATAGACGGATTGTCTAGTCGGATGACGTGGATAGACGGATTGTCTAGCAGTAGTACAACGGATACGCGAAATAAACGGATAAAAAGACAAGGTTCACCCTAATGTCTTGTGGTTCATCAAAATTGAGACTTTGAACTTTTTTTAAAAGCCTGTGTTTATCTAAAGTTGCAAGTTATATGACAGATAATAAATCTAGAAAAGCCTTATCCGTTTATTTCGCGTATCCGTTGTACTTGACTGTTCATTGTACTTAAACTATCCTTTGCGTTCCAATGCGCCCACCAACATAACATGGCAACTTTAAAGCTATGAACCCAGACATTTTAACTAAAGAACTCATCAACTTCATAGAAGGCTTGCGCTTTGCCGGCTATAACATCGGTGCGACACAATACGTTGCCGCGCAAGATTTGATTTTTACATTAGCGGCGCAAGGTAAACTGCCTTCTGAACTGACCGAACTGCGGCAGTTTTTAGCGCCCATACTGTGTCATTCGCCTAAAGAACAGGCTGAATTTGAAGCGCATTTTAATCAATGGGTGAGTCAATTTCCTCAAACTAAAATCTTACTGAGTCCTAAAACCAAAACATCGCCTAAAACTCAGTTCACCCCTGAAATTAAAACCACCGCCGAAACTGAAGCCAGCCCTTTAGGTGATGTTGAATCTGAATTACGCACTATACAAAAGGGTAATACCTTATGGAAATGGGTATTGATCGCCTTCGCTATGGTATTTGTTTCAAGTATTTTTGTTTATTGGTCAGATATAACCCATTTATTTAAACTCATGCAGCCAGACGAAATACAACCCGTAAGTCCTTCTTTATGGGATAGATTCCTATCATTGCAGGTAGGGTTAACTTTGCTATCGCCACTTTTGGTTTTATTGCTATGGCGATTATGGTGGCGGTATCGGGCGCAACTTTTCTTAGCAAGGCAAACCACAACAACACTGCCTGAGATAAGAAAATTATTTGTTAAAGGAACAGATGATAAGTTTTTTCAATCGGTGAGCTTTGCACGTACTGCACAAAAGTTACGCCAACATATCTCTATGCCAGCAAATGTGCTGGACATCACTGCCACCGTCGAAAAAACGACCCAAGCGGGCGGTTGGTTTACGCCGATCACCGGTACGATTAAAACTCGTCCAGAATATTTAGCTTTGATAGATAGAACGACTTTCAATGATCATCAGACGCAATTAATCAATTCACTGATTAATCAATTAGTTGCTGAGGAGGTGTTAGTCACACGCTATTATTTTGATACGGTGCCACGCCGTTGCTATCCGGAACAAAGTCAACGGGCACCGCTCACGCTGACAGAATTAGCAGAACGTTATCCCGAACATCGGTTGCTGGTTTTTTCTGATGGCAATGGACTTATCAATCCTATCACCTGTCAAGTGGTCAATTGGATTGAACAATTTTCGGTATGGTCACAGCGGGCATTGTTTACCTTAGAAACTCCGGAGCAATGGGGATACCGAGAACAGATATTAGATGAGGCTAATTTTATTATTCTGCCAGCGAATGAGAAGGGATTAAAAGGACTTGTTGAACGGATTAATACTGGGACTTGGCAACCCTATCCCAAGCCCTCTGATTCATTTTATAATCAATTCCCTGAATATATTCAAGAACGTCCCCGTCGTTGGTTAGAACACCATGCCCCAGATGCGAGCGTGTTGACAGCATTACTCAAACAGGTACGGGATTTCCTAGGAAAAACCGGGTACTATTGGTTTAGCGCGTGTGCCGTTTATCCAGAATTACGTTGGCAATTAACGCTTTATCTAGGCGCGCAACTGAAATCATTGACTGAGGAACACCTGGCTAAATTAGCGCGTTTGCCTTGGTTTCGCTATGGGTATATGCCTGATTGGTTGCGTAGACGGCTTGTGGATGATTTGTCTTTGCCCCAAGAGCATAAAATACGCACCGCATTGTATAACCGATTGTTGGAAACATCAGATAAACCGTTATCAGATTTTTCGTTGGACATTGCGAAACCACAACAAAATGCCTTATCTGCTTTAGCACAACGGCTATTGCCAAGGTTAGCTCAACAAGCACCGAAAAATAGTCCCTTACATGAGCATGTCTTTATGACTTTCATGGCAGATAAATTAGCTGTTAATATACCCAAAATGTTGCGTGATTTATTTAGATCAGATGAATTGCCAAGTTTGTTCTCACTGTTATGGCTAATACTGATGCAACCGTTCACTTTACGTCATCGTTTAAAAGCTTGTGGGATAGAAAATCCCGATGCTTCGGTGTTCAAACTTTGGTTTGCCAAAGATGAAACACGTTCAATAAAACATCAATATGTTAAACAGTTTTTGTTGTTACTGCTTGTTGTTATGCCAATTATTTCAATGGTTGTTGTAACCTTTTCGGGGCTTTCAATAGAACAATTAAGATTTGATAATTTGGTTATAATCATAGTTGTTAGCATAATTATGGGTATGGCAGGAAGCATGATGGGGTATATGAGTTCTTTTATAGCTACTACCATGGCTATAGGCGTAGGTATCGGCATAGCTAACGCCATCTTCGGGATAGGAAGTGATGTGGTTGGTGTTGCTATTGCTGGCATATTTTGGAGTGCCGCTACTGCTGATGAGACTAGCAGTTTAGGTAGAATCGTGGCTATTAGTGTAATTTTTGGGGTAGGAACTGCTGTAACTCTTGGTGTGCTTACTGGTATGGGTGATATTTCTGTCATTAAGGATGTCACCTATATATTTGGTGGTGTGCTTGGTAGTTTAGCTAATGGTGTGATAGGTGGTGTACTTTATGGCGTACTTATTGGAGTATATATTTTTATAGCTCTTGCTATGCTCCAAAAGATAGTAAGCGGTATTACCACAACTGCCAGAGTTTTAGCTGGAGGTGTAGCTATTGGTATAGTTTTCATTATTATCTTTGCCAGCGTGATTTTCTATGCTGGAAAAGGCAACCCACCTAGTGATGTATGGTGGTATAAAGTACTTTTGAGTACTTCTATGGCTATTATTGGTTATCTACGTTTGCCAATATATCTTATTGAAGCCTTATGGCAAATAATTTGTTACACCATTCAAAAAACGACAAACCTCTCAACACTCCGTTTTGTGCCAGTTCTTTATCACAATCTGAGTTTTTTACCCCATCCCTTTTTGGCTCGACATATTATTTTAGGGGCTAAAACGGAACCGAAATTAGCGAAAAAGGTAATTGATGCTTGTGCGTTCTCGCCCGGGCAATACCACACCGGACAAGTTGCTTTGGCACGTCTACACGCTGATAAGCCGCGTATCTTTCCGGAACCCACTGCACCAAAACGTGAAAGCAAGCAAGCGTAGGATAGGTAGCGTGAAACGAAACCCATCATAATATTTTCTTTCTCGTTCCCACACGCCGGCATCAATGCCATTAGCTTAAGGGCAGACACGCCGGTATGCCCCTACCAAACCCTGAGTAAAAATGGGCTGTAGGGGTTTTCCTAAGTGTTCGCCCAGGCTTAACTTAATGGCATTGACGCTCCAGCGTGGGAACGCATTCCTCGTAGCGAAGCAAAGAGTGCTTTTTATGCAATCAGCCACATTGACTGATTTTCGAGGCAACGCCGTACCTCACAGAGCTACACGGGCTGGCATGATTGGTTTTCTTGCTTGATTTGGTAAACCAAGGTGTCAAGCATAAGCGGTCTTTTTGAGGGCCAGGTTGGCGAATTGATTCTGTTGATT
>QNER01000882.1 GCA_003646175.1 Candidatus Parabeggiatoa sp. nov. 1 | reverse complement strand
TAACGTCAACGATGCCGTCTGGCAATTCCATATCGGCGGCTATCAAGTTTGCCAAAAATGGCTCAAAGATAGAAAAGGCCGTCAACTAAGCTATGATGACTGCAACCATTACCTGTATATCCTAGCCGCTTTGGAACAAACGATTGATTTAATGGCAAAAATTGATGAGACTCTCCCAGAGTTTCCGTTATCCTGAACAAAAGTACAACGGAACTTGAACTGTGGGTAAAGTGTACTTTGAATTAGATAATGGAATGGGTTAGTAAAGGTTGGGTAGATTTGCGATTTGATTGAGTACAACTCATTATGGGCAGATAAACGAATAAAGCATCAACTCCGCCATCGTTTCTAAGTTTTGAACAAAATTAACCGGATTTAAGGATAAACAGAATTAATCCTTAGAATAACTCATCCTGGGGCGCATTGAAACGATCCCGCTACTTTTAACAAGAACTACAAGGATTGTATATAATAAGGGATTGGCTCGTGGTGGTACCCGGTTAAATCCTTTCTTATATACAATCCCTGTAGTTAGGTTTTAAATCCGGTTCAAAACATTGGCAAAACGTTGTTCAATGGCTGGTAAAGCTGTTTTTATTTGTGTATAACGATGAACGCAGAGCGTCGCGGAAGACATTCCCAATTAATCCCTAAAAATCTTGATAAGCCAATAATCACTCATTAAAGTTTCCAAAATGGTTAGGGCTTTTTGTAAGTCGATTTCAAAGTCAAAGTTTTGAATATCAACAATTAATTTATAAATCAGTTCAAAGGACAGCCTATTTTCTTGATCCATATCAATAAATTTGCCATTGGGGGCATTATTGAGTTTTTCCATTTCGTCAATGCCCACTTTACCAGTAATATCGGATTCTCTGACATCTCTAAATAGCCCAAAGCGTATCTCTTTGTAATTAATCACTAATTGGTTAAAATTCTTGATCCTAGAAGTAAAGACTGAACCGCCCAGATGTAAAAAACCAACCACAAAAGATTGTTTTTGCGTTTTAATCAACAAATGCTCTGGGATCTTTCTTTTGCCAAGTCTCAAGTAGTCCGTTTCTATGTTTTTAAAGGTTTTAAAAACTTCGGAAACGGTGATGACTTTGCCAATATCGTCAGAATCGCTGTGAATTACTTTTTTATGATAGGCATTTTCCAGTAGCACTTTTTGTTCTTCGATATAGACTTTGAAGCGATTTTCATCGTCATTCAAATCCTGATGAGACGGTACCCTTTCTGGCTCGCTTGTTGGGTAATGGCTTGGTGCCATTTTAGGCTCAATACCAATGACTTGTTGTTTTAACCACGCGACATCCTCTCTCAGTTTTTGGAGTGCCAGCCTGACTTCATCTTCAAAGCTTCTCATGCTTTTGGGCAAAGGCATGCCTTCAACTTTGTGTCTATAATAATGGGAAGCCCAATTTAAAACACCCCTGATTGAGTTTTGATTTAAAATCACTTTTAACTCTTCTTGCGTAAAAAGTGCTTTTAGCTCAATCTCATACGCTTGCGCCTTTAACGCCAAAATCAATTTCAACTGATCATCAGTCGGTTTGTTTAAAACCACCTCATACTGAGAAACTCTATCCACAATGGCATCATTAAAGAAGTTTTTAAAATGTTGCCATCTATCTGGGAATAAATTTAGTATAATCAAACAATTAGGCGCGTGAGTAAATATTTCTTTTATCGCCTCGCCAAAATTGAAGAGCAATTGTTCGTGGTATTTTAGTCCCTCCAATTGGTCAAAAATAATAATTAAGGGTTCATCGACAATTGACAGTTTACTAAAGACACTGATCGCTTCTAGCGAAAAATCTTCTTGAGAAATTTCCTCCGCCCAATTTTCCAACTTAATTTGCTCTAATTCACTTGGTTCTAATTGATTGCCAGATAACCATTTTCTAACCAACTCTCTTTTCAGGGCATCGGAATAACTACAAAACTTGATCAGCCCTTTAATGATGGCGGTGGAATAGCCCCCAAATCCATAAGTATGGCTCCACCATTCTAGGGTTAATTTTTCAATCCATTGCCAATTTTTTCTTTTTCTGTCCGAGTTTTCATGACCTAACAGATTGTAGATATTCAGTGGCTCTTGCGAAAGAGTGTCTAAAATTTTTTCTTGGTTTGGTGTGAGACGCTCCTTTTTATTCAGAAAGTCAATGGTTATTTTAGAAAAACTTTGGGCGAGTAGATATTCCAATTGAGAATAATGGCTTGACGGGATCATTTCCACCAAGGATTCCAAGATTCTGCTATAAATATGATATAAAACCGCGTTAGGATTGTTCGGTTGTCTTATAAATAGCAGACGATGACTATTGAGTAATTCTTTTGCCAATCTCATCATCAAATGGGTTTTGCCGCAGCCGGCTTCACCGATGACGACAGCACCCTTACTTTGATGGTTTGGATCATGCTTTATCTCCACGAGAATAGACTTCAAGACTTTAAATTCATCTTGAAAAATCGTTTTTAAATCAACATGTTCTTGAAAAGGGGTATCAACCCGACTGGTGCCAAATGGATTAGGTTTATTGGGCAACATGGTTTGCTTATGCGACATCAATTTGAGATAAAGTTGATAAGTAAACAAAGCATCATATCTCGCACTATGGGCAAAGTTTTGATTAAAAAGTTTACCGTCAACTTTTAGATTAAGAGATTGACTCAAATATTCTAACGAATAACTTTTAACGCCCTTGAAATGGGTTTTTGAGAGTTCAAAGGTGCAACCAAATTCTAAATTTTGCCATTTGGTATTCACTTTGTTAAAACTATTTTTTAATACCTTAATGTCGTGTTCAGCATAATGACAAATAATTAATTTAGAATTCGCTTGGTTTAAAAATTCCCCAATAATGTCTTTGAGGCTCAATGCGTTGACTTTTGGTCCTTCCGCATTTAATTCGTCTTTAACAAAGGCTTCATAGATGACATTGCCCTGACTATCGACGACAGCAATTTCTGTTAATTCATCTTTGCCTTCGGTGTCTATGATTATAAAGTCTTTCATGATTAATTGTTCAGGAGTACTTCGCTCCCTTTGTACGAAAAACGTAATTTTTCAGGAGTACAAGGCGAACCTTGTACGAAAAACGTGATTTTTCATTCGTTTCAGGCGAACCTTGTACGAAAAAATGGCGTGCGTAATTTCTCAGGAGTACAAGGCGAACCTTGTACGAAAAAACGGCGTGATGTGTGAGATTGTCAAGATAGTCAAAGATAATCAAATACTTATTCGTTTATCCACGTAATTCGCTGTACTCATACTTCAATCCCCTTCTCTGCCAACCACCGCCGTAGGGTACTAAATTCAGCGTGTTGCAATAATTCGTTAACGCGAGGTAGTGGGTAAGTCGTGCCTTTTTCTTTGGCTTGTTGCAAACGATTGGCGAGGTTACAAAGAACCCGCCTTTAAAAAAAACCTATAAGAAAAACTATCAATTTCAGGGGAATGTGAGTCGTTGAACTTTTTCAGAACAATGATTTAGCTGGGTTAATTTGCCGTCAAACACGATATCCATTTCAAAAGTGCCGTGATGAGCATTTGTTTTGACAACTTGTTTCCAGCTATAAGGAAAAGGCACGGTTTTAATACCATTGAGTCCTAAAGCAATTAATTGCAATAGAGTAGATTTTCTTCTGGCATTGACTCCAATGATTAAAGTGGTGTTAAAAGACGAGTTCAAGTTGATTTCAATCTCATCAAAGCATTTGATATGACAGATTTTGAGGCGTGAAATATTAATGGCTTTCTGGCAATTGGTGTTATTTGTAATGGGTTGATTATGAAGCATATTTATTCTCTGTTGAGTTCTTTTTCTCTCTTGAATTGAGTACAACTCATTATTGATAAAAAACCGTTAACTACAGGGATTGTCTATAAGAAAGGATTGGCTCGTGGTGATGCCTGGTTTAAAAAGCTAACTACAGGGATTGTCTATAAGAAAGGATTGGATCGTGGTGATGCCTGGTTTAAAAAGCTAACTACAGGGATTGTCTATAAGAAAGGATTGGCTCGTGGTGATGCCTGGTTTAAAAAGCTAACTACAGGGATTGTCTATAAGAAAGGATTGGCTCG
>QNER01000881.1 GCA_003646175.1 Candidatus Parabeggiatoa sp. nov. 1 | reverse complement strand
CCTCTTCCGCTTGACGTTCAGCCAGTTCCGCCTGCTTTTTACGTTCCTCTTCCGCTTGACGTTGAGCCAGTTCTGCTTGCTTTTTACGTTCAGCTTGACGTTGAGCCAGTTCTGCTTGCTTTCTAAGTTTTTCGTCCGCTTGACGTTGAGCCAGTTCTGCTGGCTTTCTAAGTTTTTCGTCCGCTTGACGTTGAGCCAGTTCTACTGGCTTTCTATGTTCTTCGTCCGCTTGATGCTTAACAGATTCTGCTATTTTCCTTATCTTTTCTGGTTTTTTTTCTCCCAACAAGTCTGACAACCGCGCCATCACCGCCTCAATATCAGGACGTTTTTCAGGATTGGGTTTTAAGCAATCTAATAGCAACGACTGTAATTTCGGTACATCGGGCAATTCACTGGGATGCGGAAAACGAGGACTTTCGCCGCTTAATAAACGATACAATGTCGCACCAAATGCAAAAACATCGCTTTTTGCCCCCGGTTGTCCATACTGCGTTTGGCCCAATTGTTCGGGCGATGCATAATCTAACGTCCCGAAAATGCTTTGTACCAACAAACTTTTATCGCTGCTACTTTGCGTTACGGCTGCTTGTTGTTTTAGAGAAGTGGCCACTCGTACTAAGCCAAAGTCAATGATTTTAACGACTAAGTGTTCATCCACCCATTTCAATAACAAATTGGCGGGTCTCAGATCGAGATGATAAACGCCAGCTTGATGTGCCACCACTAAGCTTTGCGCAATTTGCTGTGCAACCTCTAAACAGGTTGGCAAATCCAATTTGCCATGTTTGGCTAACCAAGCTTCGCCATCCAACGCATCCTCAATATATTCAGTCACCAAATAAGGCCGTTCTTGTCTGACAGCATCGACGTAACCATAGTTCAAGGTTTTCAGCACGTTGGGACTTTTGATGCGATGCATGAGCAACACATCTTTAAAAATGTCCTCGTACCGTCCTTTTTTACCTTCCCAAAAACATTTCACTACGACCTTATTTTCCCGCCATTCGTCAAGGCACAAAAACACGCTGCCCATGTCACCTGCCCCTAACAACTGTTTAATGGGATATTTTTCAACTTCATGCAACCCATAGCTGGGATCAATTTCTATAGCAGTTTGCAATTCTGCTAAAGCATCGGGGTAAGCTTTGTGCCGCAATTGCAGTTGAAACAGATTAAAACCAGCCAGTGCTTTTTCCGCATCGTTTTGAGCCGACTCTTTTGCTTGAAGAAATAATTGTTCCGCCTCGGCTATATCACCGGTTGAAGACACCACACTGCCTATCATAATCATTAATTTATGATATTCATGGTGCTCCCTTGGCAAGGCTTTTAATTTAGCAAGGACTTTTTGAATCAATTCCAAGCTCTTGCTGTTATGGTGAGTAAATTCATCTTGGGGTTTGATTTGTCTACCCAAATCAAACCGCGCCATCAAATCATCCGTTAACCGCTTTAATGCTTTAACATCGTCTGAGATTTCCGCCGTTTCTGCTAAAGCCGTTTCTGCTAAAGCCGTTTCTGCTAAAGCCGTTTCTGCTAAAGCCGTTTCTGCTAATAAATTGGCTTTGTTATCGAAAGGCTCCGCTGTCGTGCATTCATGCAGTTGTTCCATTGCCTCTAACACTTGCTCCACTTTGTCATCCAACAAATGAGCCCAAGCATCAAAAATAGTAGAAAAATCAATCAATTGTTGATGACTGGATTGCCAAGCTGTTTGGGCTTGTTGCAACAATTGGGGCACATTGTCGATGGTTTTTTGCAAATTTTGCAGTTGTTGCATTATTTGATTGCCCATTGCAAAATCACCCGCTTTTAGGGCTTGCATTGCTTGGGCATTTTGTTCATCCAATTGTTGTTGAATTTGGACGATGAATTTCTCTTGGGCGGTTTTGAGATCGCGCACATCCGCCCAGAGTCCTTCGCGTTGTAATTCTGCTTCAGTTTTGTTGACGCGAGCGTCTTTTTCGAGTTGGGCACCAAAAAAATAGAGGATAGCGTTGCCCAGTAATTCGTTATAGCGCAGAAACGCTTCCAAGCTTTCATCCAAAGACGTAACGCCACGCAATTGTTCCAACACCGATTCGGTAATCGCTAACGTGCCTTTGTGATTGACGACAGCGGCTAATTCGGATTCTGTCAATGGGCAGTCTTCGCCTGAAAAAATCGGGGGCAATTTGGACAATTCTTTAAGTTGTTCAATAAATTGTTGGCGTAATTCCGGCAAAGCTTCGCTTTGTACTCCACGTTGGGCTACGAAGGGTTGGAGATAATGTGAGTTAATTTGCTCAGAAAATTCATGGGTGAGCTTGGAATCGCTGAGCTTTTGCAAAAAAGCGACTTTTTGTTCAGGCGTTGCCAAGCCGGCTGCAATCGCAGCCAAAGTGTAAGCGTAGCTGTTTTGATAAGTTTGAGCTATCTCGTAGGTAGTGAAAGTCAAATATTCTTTGACAATAGAGACAGCTTTATCGTTACTTTGTTGTGCAAGGACTTTTATAACGGGGCCGTTGAGCAGGGTGCAAAGGCCGGTTTGTGTTAGTGTTGTTAATGGCATAAAAATTGTGCTTGTAATTTTTAAAGATTGGTTGTACAGTTAAAACTGGTGGATGCAGAGACTCCCTTTACAATACAATAACAAATACTCTTTTTTCAAAGGAGAGAGTGTGACCATTTGATGTAACCGTTTTCAATCAAAAATGGTTTTTTATCTTTAAAAACCGGTAAATATTCGCGTTATAATGAGTTAAGTCATGGTTTTTTATTAATAAATAACGCTTAAAAACGCGATGCCAAAACCGTTTTTGAAGTACCATTTATTGGTATTATATGGAAGTGTTTTTAAGGGATTTTCATGACAAGATGTCGCTTTATTAAAGAAATAACTTTAAATACATAAAGTTATACTTTATACGTTCACATCAGTTCGAGGTTACACCCAAAGGAAAGCGTCTCATTTTATAATAAGTTGCTATAACTTTTCTATGATTTCGTGTAAAAATAGACAAATTAAAGTTTGTACTCCAGTTCATCTGTTAAAAAAGTAGAATAATTTGACTATGGTTAGGAGTTCGTCAATAGCCCAATTACCAATTACCAATTTGGCACCCGTAACCGTAAGCATTTTCTAAAAAATCGTTAACAGTTTATCAAAGTAATAGGAAATATAGTTTTTCAGAAAAATAACTTCACCTTCCGGATGCTATCCCTTCTTAGGGATAGTATCCGTTAACTTCGACTTGTGAAATTAATTATCTGAACATCTATAGGTAATAGGAGCGACTGATGCCCCGGCTTTAAGGCACAAACTGAGGATGGGACTTTTCTTAAACCCCTTTTAGAATGAATTGATAACGCAGATTAATGATTTAAAAAACCATTTAAGATCAAGCTATTAAAAGCAATCAAGTTACGACAGCGTATATATTTTCTAAACTGTTGTTTTTATTAGGCTCAATATTTTTAACGCTTAATTCGCATTGATACAATTTATCCAAAAAAACCATTACCCAATTCATTACCTTTCTAACTGTCAACTGCCACCAATTTTAGGTTATATTAATGTCTAATTCATCTACAATATCATGTTGTTCATTATAAGCCTGAAGAAAAAGACTATGGAAATCTCTACTCAAACTGCTAAAGTGAGAATTGATAAATGGCTATGGGCTGCGCGTTTTTTCAAAACCCGTAGTTTAGCAAAAGAAGCAGTGGCACACGGCAAAGTCCATCTGAACCAACAACGCGCTAAACCTGCTAAAGAACTACATACGGGTGATAAATTGAGAATACGCACAGGTTATGTTGAACGCACTGTGATTGTGCAGAGTTTATCTGCACAACGCCGTTCTGCAAAAGAGGCTGTGTTGTTGTACGAGGAGACATCGGAAAGTATTCAACACCGTGAGCAGGAAGCCGAATTACGTCGTCAAGCTACGGCGTTACGTCCGCATGGCACGGGACGTCCGACGAAAAAAGAACGTCGCACGATTCACCGGTTTACCAGAAACAATGATGGTGCAAAAGAGAGGCCGCGGGAAGACTTGAGCCCATGACATTTTTGGGAATTGGGAATTGGGAAATAACTTAGCCTAAAATTTT
>QNER01000880.1 GCA_003646175.1 Candidatus Parabeggiatoa sp. nov. 1 | reverse complement strand
TTCCAATCCGACGCGAATAATCTCGTGCCCGACGACAATAATGGTTTTACGGATATTTTCATCTATGATCGACAAACGAGGCAAACCCGCCGTATCAATGTCAGTGCCAATGGTGCCGAAGCTAATTTTGTCTCTTTTTTTCCGGCGATGTCTGCCAATGGACGTTACGTGGTTTTTCAATCGGATGCCTCTAACTTAGTAAAAGACGACAACAATCGCACCACCGATGTGTTACTGCATGATCAAACCACCGGTTTAACTGAACTTGTGAGTGTTAACAGCAGCGGTGTGCAAGGGAATTCAACTTCCTCGGAGCCAGTCATTTCGGCCGATGGGCGTTATGTCGCGTTTCATTCTAATGCCACTAATCTGGTCAAAAGAGATACTAATAAAAGCCTTGATGTTTTTGTGCATGATCGCAACACGCAAGAAACCACCCGTGTCAGTATTGATTCTGAAGGGGTACAAGCCAATGGGACCTCCTTTGGCGCGGCCATTTCTGCGGATGGGCGTTATGTGGCCTTCAGTACCAATGCGAATAACCTTATCAAAAACGATGGAAATAACACGATAGATGTGTTACTGCATGATCGGGAAACTGGGGAAACCACGCTAGCAAGTCTTTCCAGTAACGGTCAACAAGGTGATGCGTCCTCTTTTAACCCCGCCCTGTCAGCCAAGGGTCGTTACGTGGTTTTCGGTTCCAGAGCCACTACGCTCATCAACGATGACACCAATGAACTTGAAGATATCTTTGTCCATGACAGACAAACCCACGAAACTGTGCGTGTCAGTGTGGACAATACCGGTCAACAAGCCGAGGGGCCTTCTTTTAGTGCCACGCTGTCTGCTGATGGACGTTATGTGATCTTCAACTCTGATGCTGGCAATTTAGTTGCTGATGATGACAATAACAGCACCGACGTTTTTATACATGATCGCCAAACTGGGCAAACGCACCGATTGACTTTAGTCAGCCAAAGTTACACTCACACGCCGGCTTCGTCTTATGCGCCGGCGATTTCCAATGATGGACGTTGGGTGGCTTATGAATCCAAAGCTTGGAATCTCGTTGCTAACGATTTTAACGAAGCGTCGGACATTTTCATTTATGATCGCGGTTACTACGCCAGCTACGAAGTTGCCACTGGCGTGTTATACGTTCCCGTCTTAACAACAATGCCAGACGATAGTTTATTGAGAGCCAAACTTTTTATGATACCGGACAGTATCCCCCTTCAATTTACCCTGGAAAAAACCAATTATTTTGGCATACCTTTGGAAAATATCCCTTCAACTTATATAAGTAAAACCGGCTTAGCACATTTGCCCAGCGTTGAAGTATTTAACCCGCCAAAAGAGATTCAACGCTGTGAAGTTGAGATGGTGTCGGATTCTCAAATATCTGTATTTACAGTGACGCAGATAGACTGCACTTCAGAAAATTAAAAATGAATGGCATAATTTGCGCTTTTGTCATTTCGAACCAAGCTCACGAAATATTAGAGTTCGTAGTTCGTAGGGTGGGCAACGTCTTTTTGTTGCCGGCCCCAAAATATGTCTGACGAAATAACACTAGCAGCCTGTCGGATTAATCAACTCACTCATTGATTATTATTTGGCAAATAATTAATAAGTATTATACAAAACAATGATTTAACTGTATTTATTATGCTAGTACTTTGTCAATGTTCTATTGACGGTACAGGAGTCCAAGATTTATCTTGGTTCTTCCAAACTAAAGTTTGGACTCCTGAGCCAACGATTTTACCCGTCAAAACTAAGTTGACAGGGTACTAGTCCCTCTATCGATGGGAATCCAGAACCTTTGTAAGTCCCATCGATAGAGGGAATTTAGGGGTGTGTAATAATTGGGGATATTTGTCGCTGATTCTTATTGAACTTCTAAAGATTTCGTAGCGACGCTCGAAATGACAGAAAACCTCAGTTTGTTACGTTGTTCAGGATACAACCCTTTGTTCTTTGAACCGATCCCCCTTTCCCCTTTCTCCTATTTTGGAGGCACTACTGTTTCAGGAACCAGCGTTGGTTTTTCTGGCGGTGGTTTTTTACGTGCAAACTTCAAGAAATACAAAAAAACGCTTCCCATTACGAGGAGTGTTGTACCCAACACCGGACGGTAGTGTATCCAAGCAATGGCAATGGCGACGAAGGATAACGTTGTGGCTACAATAAAAGAAATAAACCAACCGACTAAACCAACAAGGTTGTCTAAAAAAGATATGAAGGCCGACAGTGTCTTCAGTGCATTAAAGATCATACTCAAACCGATAAACATGACCAAAAAGCCAGCCGCACGTAGAATCCAAGTTAACAGAGTGTTGAAAATTTTGGCGTGTTCAAACATCTCTTCAGCACTGACACTACCATATTCAAACAGTTCAATGTGACCACCCACTTCAGGCGTGACGTAAAAACTCAAGCTGGAATTGTCTTGTTTGGCAACAACACTGATGGTTGTAAGTTTGACGATTTCAAATTTTATTCGTAAATCACCGATTTGAGGTTGGGTGGCCTCTTCACCCACGTAGTATTCTCCATAGTTTAAATGTAATAGTTTTCCTTGGAATTGGGTGCGGAGTTTATCAGACATCTGCTCAAATTTTTCCTCTGTCATATTGAGTTTCTGATAATTGTTCAGATGCTTGACAAGGCTAGGAGACAGGGTAAATTTACCCAATGTCGCTCGTTCTGCAATAGATGTCTCCCCAGTCATCAACATGTCGTATGGATTGCGATGACCATTAGGTTGTTTGAACTTGCGAGCATCAATGAAGTGATCAGCCCACGTTTTGGAATAGATATAGGTCATCACCGTTTCGTTGTTCCCCCACAATTCTTCTAGTTCTGACCGCTTTTTCTCCTGCCATTGGTACATATCCACTACACGACGTAACTTGATAACATTGGTAACCTTAACGCCAAATTTAGGATCTGTTAAGGTTTCATCAGTCGTTGTTTCACCGCTAAGATGAACAAGCTTACCGTCATTGTCTGCTTCAACTTGATTGGCATCAATTGAGATAACTATTTTTTCGCCTTCTTCTAATGTCTGAATGTGATGTACTGTACGAGCCTCGTTCCAAAACAGTAACAGAAATGCACCCACAAACAAAACGAATCCCATTAAAATGCCAATGACAGACGTTTTAATATTATTTTCCCACGATTGCTTGGTGATTTCGGTATATGAATTCGCCATCATTTTGTCCCCACAAAGAAGAAAAAATATCTAGTGCAGATAGCAGAAATATCCTTTCGATGCTAAAGTTTCTTCGAACCTTTAGCCTCGAAACCATTGAGAAATCAGATTTTCCAAAAATTCTGGTCAAAATCGGATTTCTTTTTTAGAAAATTGATTTTTTCTTCAGTTCTGGTCGAAATCGGATTTTTTAGAAATCCGATTTTTTCTTCAGTTCTGGTCAAAATCGGATTTCTTTTTAAATTAGATTTTTTCTTCAGTTGAGAAATCCGATTTTTCCCAAAAATCGGATTTCAAATATCGAGTGACGGTGAGATTTACAATGGAATAAAACGGCGTGATTGTTAAAGGAGTACAAGGCGAACCTTGTACGAGAGGCCGTATGATGATTGAAATGTGATCGAGGCAAAAGTTTGCGGAGCAAACTTTTGCCTCGATCATTGTCAAGTTAATCTCATTATTAATTATATATAGTTTTTCAGAAAAATACACCAACTCAGGGTGTATCTATCGAAGGAATGCTATCCGTTACGTTATTTATTTGAACATCTATAGAACTACCCGTTTTTCTTTGGTCAAAAACCTCAGAGGAAAACGATAGATTGAACGGCCTACTCCTATTTACGTCAGTATTAGTGCCGTTTATTCTTTTAACATATCCCAATAATGATCGGAACATGGCTTAAATTCTTAATTTATTGTTATTTAATAGGTTTTTTCATAAAGTGACAATCCAACCTTCATGGATAAAATACACAACACAAATGACTAGTACAGCAATCACTAAGTTCGCATAAGACTTTTTTAGATTGCTTTGCCCCTGAAAGGGGCTGACATACCAGCCTAGGGCAACGCCCTAGGATTTATGGGTTTAGAATTTCAGCCCTG